>DATBKR010000529.1:0-3935 GCA_036555805.1 Hyphomicrobiaceae bacterium
AGGCTCACGCGGAGCGTGAGCCGGCCGGGGAAGCGGCGGTTGAGATCGAGGAGGCCCGACTTGATTCGGGGGCGCTGCATCGGCTGCATGGCATTGGTGAGCACCAGCACCTGGAACCCGCGTGCAAGTGCGTCCTCGACCAGGCCCAGGATCTGCGGGTTCAGGAACGGCTCGCCGCCCGTGAAGCCGATCTCGCGCGTGCCAAGGTCTCCCGCCGCGATCTCGTCGTAGAAGGCGCTCGCCTCGTCGCGGGTGATGTAGGCGAGACGGTCGTTGCCGGGGCTCGACTCGACATAGCAGTTGCGGCAGGCGATGTTGCAGAGCGTGCCGGTGTTGATCCAGAGCGTTTCCAGGCGCGCCGGCGCCACGCTGGCGCGCGGCTCGCCTGCAGCGGTCCAGTCGGGGTGCTCGAACTTCTGCAGCACGTGCAGGGTCTGCGGCGGTCGAAGCTCGCTCATCGTTGCTCGTCCCATCTCGCGTGATGCCCGTACGCTCCAGAGCGGCGGGCCCCGTGATTTATTACCTATTCTCGATGGTGCACAGAGAACCGCGCCAGTGCGCCAGCGTCCATGCGCCCGGCCGAGGACACAGGGTCGCACGCGACGTAACGGCGGATTGCGCCATCACAGCGACGGGCCGCGTGCCAGCATCTCCGCCACCATCTCCCCGATCGCCAGCGAGGCGGTGAGGCCTGGGCTCTCGATGCCGAAGAGGGCCACGAGCCCAGGCAGGCCGTGCCGGTCGGGCCCGTGGATGGCGAAGTCGGGCACTGGCTCGCCCTCGCGGTAGAGCTTCGGGCGGATGCCGGTGTAGTCGGCATGCAGGCGGCCGGCGTCGAGGCCCGGATAGTAGCTGCTGACGAAGCCCAGAAACTTGTCAAGCTTCTCCGACTCGAAGCCGTAGTCGATGTCAGGGATCCACTCGATGTCCGGTCCGAACTTGCAGCGCCCGCCGAGGTCCACGGTAGCGTGCAGCCCCAGCCAGGCCCCGTCGGGCACGGGATAGATGTGGCGCTTGAACGGCGAGGGGCCGGAGAGCGCGTAATACTGGCCCTTGGCGTAGTAGGTTTCGGGCGGGGCGTAGCCCACACCATAGCTCAGCGTGCGCGCGAGTCTGGTGGCCGAGAGCCCCGCCGACATGACGAGGTTGCGGCACGTGATGACGCCCGGCGCATCGCCGCCGGTCGTGAGGCTGTAGACGCCGGCGCCGGTACGCTCGATGCGCTCCACCGGGCAGCGCAGCACCACGGTGCCGCCATGGGCCTCGACATGGCCCTGGAGGGCGAACATATAGCCGTGGCTGTCGATAATGCCGGTGGAGGGCGAGGTCAGCGCCGCCACGCAGGCGAGCTCCGGCTCCAGCGCGCGCGCCGCGTTGGCACCGATCGGCTGCAGGTCCGTGACGCCGTTCTTCTCCGCCGTCGCCCTGATGGCGGCAAGCTTGGGCAGCTGACTTTCGTGGGTGGCGACGAGGAGTTTGCCGCAGCGGGCGTGGCCGACGTTGTTCTCGGCGCAGAACCGGTAGATGCGCTCCTTGCCGCGCACGCACAGCGCCGCCCGCAGGCTGCCGGGCGGGTAGTAGATGCCGGCGTGGATCACCTCGCTGTTGCGCGATGAAGTCTCCGAGCCGATCTGCGCGTGCCGCTCCAGCAGCATCACCTCGTGGCCGGCCATCGCCAGCGCGCGCGCCACCGCAAGGCCCACGGCGCCGGCGCCGACGACGACAGTCTCAACGTCAGCGGTCATGGCGCCCCCGCAGCACCTGGCACACAGCCCGGCGGTTCATGCACGCGAGCATCGGAAGCGAGCGATTTTTCCGCTTGCTCTGAACAAATAAAGAACATAGATTGAACGAAGAGGGATTGTCAGCGTTCTGGGTCGAGCCATGGACTTGATCTTGGCCTTCCTGGCCGGAAGCGGCTTCGGGGCTGCCGCCGGCGGGCTTCTGCTGTATTTCGTGCGCCGCCATTTGCGCGCCGAGCTTGCCGCTGCGCAAGAGGCCGAAGCGGCGCGCTCGCAGGAGCTTGCCGTCGCCCGCGGCGACGCCGAAACGTGGCGCGAGCGCTGCCAGGGCGAGCAGGTGGCGCGCGCCGCGCTCGACGGCCGCCTGCGGGAGCAGTCGCACGCACATGCCGAGAAGCTCGCCCTGCTCGCGCAGGTGCGCGGCGACATCGAGAAGGACCTCAAGACTATCACCGCCGACGCCCTCCGCGCCAACCAGGGCAGCTTCGTCGAGCTGGCCAACGAGGTGTTGGAGAAGCACAAGCTGGGTGCGGACGCCGATCTGGCAGCCCGCCAGAAGGCCGTGGAAACCCTGGTGACGCCTCTGCGGGAGACGCTGCAGAGCTACAAGACTCAGGTCGACGAGTTGGAGCGGGCGCGCGCCCACTCCTTCGGCATGCTCTCCGCCGAGATCCGGGGCGTAGCCGCGGCGCAGCAGGCGGTCCGTGCCGAGACGGCGAAGCTGGTCAACGCGCTGCGCGCCGCGCCAAAGACGCGGGGCCGCTGGGGCGAGCAGACGTTGCGCAACGTGCTGGAGCTGTCAGGCCTCAGCGCCTATTGCGACTTCGTCACGGAGGAGAGCTTCGCCCGCGAGGGCGGTACGGCGCGGCCCGATGTCATCATCCGCCTTCCCGGCGGGCGCCGCATCGTCGTGGATGCCAAGACCTCGCTGTCGGCCTATCTGGACGCCGTGGAGGCCACGGACGAGGGCGAGCGCGAGCGGCATCTGGCGCTGCACGCCTCCCAGCTCAGGGCGCACGTCAAGGCGCTGGCGGGCAAGTCCTATCGCGACCTCGTTCCGAGCCCCGACTTCGTGGTGATGTTCGTACCCGGCGACAATTTCTATGCCGCCGCGGCCGAGCGCGATCCCTCCCTGTTCGAGGATGCGGCCGCGCAGGGGGTGGTCATCGTCACCCCGGCCACGCTGATCGCGCTCGCCAAGGCCGTGGCCTACGGCTGGCGCCAGGAGAAGGTGGCCGAGAACGCCCAGCGCGTGCACGACCTGGGCCGCGAGCTCTATCGGCGGCTGGGCCGGATGGCGGAGCACATCTCCCGCTGCGGCGATGCCCTCGGCCGCTCGGTGCAGCATTACAACCAGCTGGTCGGCAGCCTGGAGCACTCGGTCATGCCGCAGGCCCGGCGCTTCAACGAGCTGGAGGTGGAAGGCACCGCAACGGAGCTTCCGCTCCTGCGCCAGATCGAGGTCCAGGCCCGTGCGCCACGGCAGGAGCCCGGTGCCGGGTCCGGCCCGGACGTGACCAGGGACGAAGCGGACGCCGCGGGAGGCAAGGCGGAGGCCGCATAGCTCGGATTCGCGGTTGGGGAGAACTGGGCCGGCGGGCCGGCCCCCAGCCGACTCAGTTTAAGAGATGCCGCACTGTGTCGTTGGGAGGCTGCTCCGCATGACCCTGCTCCAGCTCAATCGCCAGTCCAAGCCGCACGCGCACGCGCAGGGCGACCTGTGCCCCCTCTGCGAGCAGCCGATCGGCCAGGATATCGCCCGCCGCATCGAGGGGAGGATGCGCGAGCAACAGGAGGCGGCCATCGCCCACGCGCGCGCCGAGATGGCCGTGGCGGCCGAGCAGGCCGTCGCCGCCGCGCGCAGCGAGGCTAAGGCGCAGGCCGAGGCCGCCGCCATGGCGCGGCTCACCGACATGCAGGCCCGGATGGTCCAGGCCGAGCAGGCGCGGGCCGGGGCCGCCGCGCAGATCGCGGCGCTGCAGATGGAACAGCAGGCTACGGTAGAAAAGCGCGTTGCCGAGATCCAGGAAACCCTTACACGCCAGAAGGAGAACCTGCAGCGCGAGAAGGAGGTCGCCATCCTGGCCGAGAAGCAGAAGGTTCTGAAGCTCACGTCCGAGCTGGCCGACCTGCAGCGCAAGCTCGAAGGCAAGACGGCGCACGAGCTGGGCGAGGGCTCGGAGATCGACCTCT
>DATBKR010000530.1:0-10677 GCA_036555805.1 Hyphomicrobiaceae bacterium
TTCTCGAACACCAGCGGCTTGTACTGGAGCTTGTTGATCCGGAAGAAGTCGGCGAGGTTGAGCTCGGTGGTGGTGCCGGTCTGGACGCAGACCGTGGCGCCGCCCAGCTCCTTGCCGGATTTGACGCCGGCCGACTTCTTCACCATGAAGCCCTGGCCGTCGTAGTAGTTGACGCCGACGAAGCTCAGCCCGAGCGAGGAATCGCGCGAGAGGGTCCAGGTCGTGTTGCGGTTGAGCACGTCGATCTCACCCGACTGAAGGGCGGTGAAGCGCTCCTTGGTAGTAGTGGGCACGTAGCGCACCTTGCCGGCGTCGCCCAGCACGGCCGCCGCGGTCGCCTTGCAGTAGTCGACGTCGAGGCCAGACCACACGCCCTTGTCGTCGGCTGCGCCAAACCCTGGCAGTCCGACATTGACGCCGCACACGAGCTGGCCGCGCTGCTTGACGGTGTCGAGCGTCTTTGTCTGCGCGCTGGCCGCGCTCGTCATGCCTGCCAGGGCGGCAAGGGCGGCCGCCGCCAGGGCTGCGCGTCGGGCGAATTGCGTCATGGGGTCGTTCTCTCCATTCTGCAGGTTGCGTCCGAAGACTACGTGAGGAATATCAGGGAAGGCTCCGTGCGGCACAATTTCCGGCTTGCACGGCCCTCGCCGATTTCTCCCATCTCCAACGGGGGTCAGACCCCGCGCGACACCCTCTGTCAATCTACCACCTGGATTGGCGGCGCGGGGTCTGACCCCGCCTTGTTGTCAATTTTCCCTGTCCTAGTGCTCCAGGATCTGCGACAGGAACAGCTTCGTGCGCGGCGAGCGCGGGTTGTTGAAGAACTGCTCCGGCGGCGCCTCCTCCACGATCTCGCCGCCGTCCATGAATACCACGCGGTCGGCCACCGAGCGGGCAAAGCCCATCTCGTGCGTCACGCACAGCATGGTCATGCCAGAGCGGGCCAGCTCCACCATCACGTCCAGCACCTCCTTGATCATCTCCGGGTCGAGCGCGGAGGTAGGCTCGTCGAACAGCATGATGCGCGGGCTCATGCACAGGGCGCGGGCAATGGCGACGCGCTGCTGCTGGCCGCCCGACAGCTGGCCCGGATATTTCAGGGCCTGGTCGGGGATGCGCACGCGCTCCAGGTATTGCCGGGCAACCTTTTCGGCCTCGGCGCGCGGCATTTTCTTTACCCACACCGGGCCGAGACAGAGGTTGTCGAGCACAGTGAGGTGCGGGAACAGGTTGAAGCTCTGGAACACCATGCCGACCTCGGCGCGCACCTTGTCGATCTGGCGCAGGTCTTGGGTGAGCTCGATGCCATCCACCACAATGCGCCCGCTCTGGTGCTGCTCCAGCCGGTTGATGCAGCGGATCAGCGTGGACTTGCCGGAGCCGGAGGGCCCGCAGATCACGATCTTCTCGCGCTGGCCCACCGTCAGGTTGATGTTCTTCAGGACATGGAAAGCGCCGTACCACTTGTTGACGCCCGTCAGCTCGATGGCAGCGGCGCCGTGCGCGTCTGGCGGCGCGGAGGTCTCGGCCTTGGAAGTGGTCACGCTGTCACTGGGCATGCGCAAGTATGCCGAAGCGCGAGGATCGAGGCAATGCGGAGGAGATGCGGAGGAGATCGCGTCCTGAAGGGGGCGTTGTCTTGTTGGCCGTCCATCATGAGCGTTCCCCAGGCGAAGGTTGGGTCGGGTCCTGCTTCCCTGCGTCCGCATATCCAATTCCGGCAGCAAAAACGCGTGCCTGTCTGCAAGCAACGCTGGTGGAGCGGGCTCGTTTGGCGCCGTTCGTTGTTCGGACATCGCATACGCGTACGGAAACGCTTTTGGATCGCTGGGCCGGTCAACGGACGGTCGATCCTAGGGCAGCCCGAGGTGGCGGGCCGGCCGCTTGCGGCGATTAGTGGCACTATTCGCCGCATAATCTGCGGCGGATAGCGGGACCAGTGCGGAGAATAGTCGCCACATTATCCGCAAAATATGCGGTGAATAGGCTTGTCGCATGGGGAAGCAGATACCTATATTCGCCGCATGAGAAGCGGTGAATAGCCATGTACATCCACGAGTTGACCGACTGGCCGCACTTCCGCTGGGACGAGCGGCAGCTGCTGCAGCCGCTTGCCGGCGTGCGGCACCACCAGGGGCGCCTCCTCGGCCGCCTGCAGGGCCTGGGGTTCAGGCTGCGGACGGAAGCGGTGCTGCAGACGCTGACCCAGGAGGTTGTAAAGTCGAGCGAGATCGAGGGCGAGCGGCTCGATGCCGAACAGGTGCGCTCGTCGATCGCGCGCCGGCTCGGCCTCGACATTGGCGCGTTGGCACCGAGCGACCTTAACATCGACGGCATCGTCGAGATGGCGCTTGACGCCACTCGGAACTACGGCAGGCCGTTGACGGTCAGACGCCTGCTCGGCTGGCACGCCGGGCTGTTCCCCATCGGCTACAGCGGCTTGCAAAGGATCCGCGCTGGGAAATGGCGCGACGACCGCTCCGGCCCCATGCAGGTGGTCTCCGGTGCCATCGGGCGCGAGCGCGTCCACTACGAGGGTCCGCCCGCCCGCAAGGTCGCGCGCGAGATGGCGGCCTTCCTGACGTGGTTCAATGCCGCCGACACCGGCGCCGATCCAGGCCCCGACCCGGTCCTCAAGGCCGCCGTCGCCCACCTGTGGTTCGTCACCATCCATCCGTTCGAGGACGGCAATGGCCGCATTGCACGGGCCATCGCGGACATGGCCCTGGCGCGGTCCGAGCAGACCTCGCAGAGGTTCTACAGTATGTCGGCCCAGATCCGCCTTGAGCGCGCGGCCTACTACGACAAGCTCGAGTCCACCCAGAAGGGCGACCTCGACATCACCGCGTGGCTGGTCTGGTTCCTGGCCTGCCTCGACCGCGCCTTCGGGCGCGCCGACCAGATCCTGGCCAAGGCGCTGGAGAAGGCCCGGTTCTGGCAGGCGCACGCGGGGGCGGACTTCAACAGGCGCCAGCGCGACATGGTCAACCGCCTGCTCGACGGGTTCGAGGGCAAGCTCACCTCGTCCAAGTGGGCCAAGATCGAGAAGTGCTCACAGGACACGGCGCTGCGCGATATCGACGACCTCATCGCTCGCGGCGTGCTGGCGAAGGAGCCCGCGGGCGGCCGCAGCACCAGCTATGCGCTGGTCGTACCGGCGGGCGACGGCGATTGATGCGAGGACGGAGATGCCGGCGTGCGGCGGACACGCCCGGCCTCGGCGCTGCCGCTCAGCGGTGGACGACAAGATGCGCGCGGCTCGCTGCCTCGGGCCGCGCGGCGCGCCCGGTGTCGGCGGGCTCGTGCCCTGCGCGGTCCTGGCCGTCGCCTTCTGCGCCGCGCCGTCGTCGCAGCTCGGCCAGCACGGTTTCGCGGAGGAGCTTGTCGTCTTTGGTCATGCGCGCAGCCTGTGCCCACATCTGTAACAGCTTCCTGTCAGTGTGTATGGTGTCGCGGACCGCGGCTTCTGCCGCACAGGGTTAACCCTAATGGGGCGCCTTTGCCATGGTGACCGTCGCATGCTGAAGGTTGCGCCGTTGCATGGCCCGAGCGAGCGGGCGCGCCTCGACCGGGTGGCAGCGTGGATCGATGCCTGGGCTGCGCCGCTGGCAGCCGAGAGCATGTCACTGGCGGACGCGGCGGGCCGCGTCGCTGCCGGCGACGTGCGCGCGGAGCTGGACCTGCCGCCGTTCGACCGCGCCGCGGCGGATGGCTTCGCACTGCAGGCGGACGAAACCGTGGGCGCCAGCGCCTACAACCCGCTGCCGTTCCGGTTGCAGCCGGCTTCCACGGACGCGGGCGCGGGTTGCGCGGTGCAGGTTGAGAGCGGCGCTCCGCTGCCCGCGGGCGCCGATGCGGTGGTGCGGTTGGAGCACGCGACGCGGGCGGGTGCAGGGACGATCGCGGTGATCGCAGCTGTGTTCGCGGGGCAGGATATCGAGCGGGCGGGCGATCATGCCAAGCGCGGCAGCGTGCTCGTGGCCGCGGGGCGGCAGCTGGAGGGGGGCACGGTGGGGCTGCTGGCCTCGACGGGCCGCAAGCGTGTGTCCGTCGTCGGCCGGCCGCGCGTGCGCTGCCTGCTGGCGGCAGATGGCGTGAGCGAGCCGGGAGGCGCCCTGCTTCCGGGCGCGGTCTACGACGCGAACGGGCCGATGCTGGCCGCGCTGATCGCACGCGACGGCGGCGTCGTCGTGCAACGGTCGCGCATCGGACGAGACCGCGCGCGGCTGCGGGAGGCGCTCGCGTTGCCGGGGGCGGATGTGGTGCTCGTCGCCGGGGGCACCGGCCTTGGGCCTGGCGATGTGGCTGCGGCGGTCTTGGCGGAGGCGGGCGAGCTGGCCGTGCACGGGATCGCCCTGCGGCCGGGCGAAAGCGCGGGCGCGGGCCGGGCGGCGGGCGGTCCGGTGTTTCTCCTGCCTGGCACACCGGCCGCGTGCCTGTGGGCCTACGAACTCCTCGCCGGCCGGGCGATAAGGCGCCTCGCCGGGCTCGGCGCGGAGCTGCCGTTTCCGAGCCGGGCCCTGCGGATGACGCGCAAGATCGTGTCGGAGGTCGGTACGGTGGAGGTCTGGCCCGTGCACCGCACCGGAGAGGGCGAGGCGGAGCCGCTGGCCCCGTTCTCGGAGGCCGGGCTGGTGGCCGCGACGCAGGCCGACGGGTTTGTTGTCGTTCCGGAAGCGAGCGAGGGTTATCCTGCAGGCGCGACGGTGACCGTGTACTTGCACTCCCGCTCCCGATGACCGAAACCGCTTCGAGCATGAAGGACATCGACGCCGCGCTCGGCCGCTTGGCGCGCCAGGACCAGTTCCTCGAGGTGGTCGACCGCGACGAGGCGATCGCCCGTTTCGGGCGCCGTCTGGACCCGCGCCCGCTGGGCAGCGAGCGCGTGCCGCTCGCCGAGGCGCTGCGGCGGGTGCTGGCGGAGCCGGTGATTGCCGGCGTGGACGTGCCCAATTTCGACCGCTCCAACGTGGACGGTTTTGCGGTGCGCGCGGCCGACACCGCCGGCGCGAGCGAGCGGGCGCCGAAGGTGCTGCGCCTCAATGCCGAGGTCCTCACGCCGGGCGTGGAGCCGCGCGTGGCGCTCCAGCCGGGCACGGCGACGCTGATCGCCACCGGGGGCATGCTGCCGCGCGGCGCCGACGCGGTGGTCATGGTCGAGCATACCGAGACGCGGCGCGAGGGCGGCCGGACACGCATCGAGGTCCGGCGCCCTGCGGCTGCCGGGCAATTCATTGCCTTCGCCGGATCGGACCTGGCCAGGGGCGAGACGGTGCTGCGCGCCGGCCAGATCATCACGTCGCGCGAGATCGGAATGGCCGCGGCGGTCGGATGCGGGGAGCTCGCCGTGCACCGCAGGCCGCGCGTGGCCGTGCTGTCTACGGGCAACGAGATCGTGGCGCCGGGCGCGCCGCTCCCTGCGGGCGCGGTGTACGATTCCAACGGGGCGATCCTCGCCGCGGCGGTGGTCGAAGCGGGCGGGGAGGCAGTGCCGCTCGGCATCGGCCGCGACGACGAGAGGACGCTGGTGCGGCTCGTCAACGAGAGCCTCGCCGGTTGCGACATGGTGCTGATGTCGGGCGGCACCTCCAAGGGCGTGGGCGACCTGTGCTACCGCGCGGTCGCGCGCTTCACCGACCCCGGCGTCGTCGTGCACGGCATCGCCATCAAGCCGGGCAAGCCGGTGTGCCTGGCGGTGACGCGCGGCAAGCCCGTCATCGTGCTGCCGGGCTTCCCCACGTCGGCGATTTTCACGTTCCACGAGTTCGTGGCCCCGGTGATCCGGGCCCTGGCCGGGCTGCCGCGCCAGGAGGCCAGCCGCATCGAGGCGACGCTGCCGCTCGGCATCGCCTCGGAACGCGGGCGCACCGAGTACAAGATGGTCTCGCTGGTGCAGCGCGGGGACGAGGGCGGCGGCGGGCTTGCGGCCTACCCGATCGCGAAGGACTCGGGCTCCGTCACCGCGTTCAGCCAGGCGGACGGGTTCATTGCCATCGGCCAGCACGCGGAGGGCGTGGCGGCGGACACGCCCGTCTCCGTACAGCTGATCGGGCGGGAGCAGCGGCTGGCCGACCTGGTGATCGTGGGCAGTCACTGCATCGGCCTCGACCTGCTGGTCGCACGGCTCGAAGCCGAGGGCGTGGCGGTCAAGGTCATGAACGTGGGCAGCACGGGCGGCCTCGCTGCCGCCAGGCGCGGGGAATGCGACCTCGCGCCGATCCATCTCATGGACCCGGCCACGGGCGAATACAACCGGCCGCTCCTCGGCGAAGAGCTGGAGCTGATTCCGGGCTACCGTCGCCTGCAGGGCGTCGTGTTCCGCAAGGGCGACGCACGCTTCGCCGGGCTCGGAGCACAGGAGGCCCTGGCCGCCGCGCTTGCCGACCCGGACTGCCTGATGGTGGGCCGCAACGCCGGCAGCGGCACGCGCATCCTGCTCGACCGCCTGCTCGACGGCGCGCGGCCGCCCGGCTACTGGTCGCAACCCAGGTCGCACAACGCCGCGGCGGTGGCCGTGGCCCAGGGCCGCGCCGACTGGGGCCTGACCATCGCCAGCGTGGCGCGCCAGTACGACCTCGGCTTCATCCCGGTCCAGGACGAGCACTACGACTTCGCTGTACCGCGGGCGCGGCTCGGCCGCCCGCCCGTTCAGAGGTTCCGCGCGCTGCTGGACGATGCCAGCGTGAGGGCGGCGCTGGCCGCGCGCGGGTTCGGGGTGTGAAAGGGCTAGGCGGACGAGAAAGCGCGCCTGATAGCGACAGTCTGCAATGTGCCAATACCTGCCGCACGCGACCAACGGAAAGATTGGTACGTTACCTACGCCACGCTCCGGGTAACTCCTGATTGAACGCTACGGCCTTGCCGACACTATCGCTCGGGATGGGTGATCCCTTGCAGCGAGGTTGCGATGCGTACATCGGCTGTCAATCCGTTTGCCCGGTGGGCGTCTGGCGTCGGCACAGCTGGGATTGGCGTCCTGTCGCTACTTGTTGCAGGTCTCGCCCACGCTGCGGACCTCGATCGCTACGAGGGGCTGGCCAAGCTGCCGTTCGAACATAACCGTCCGACGCCGGAGACGGCCAAGACCCTCAAGGAGGAGCTGCTCTTCCAGCGCGCCACGCAGACCTATCTGTGGGCGATGCCGCTCGTCAACACGCTGGGCATGAAGGCAGGCGCGGAGGAAGCCTTCGGCACCGGCTACAACGTGATGCCGATCTGGACCAAGCGCCTCGACGCCAGGACCCACATCACCACCCCGAACTCCGATCTGATCTACGGGATGACCTTCGCGGACCCCGGCAAGACGGGACCGCTGGTGTTCGAGGCGCCGCCGAAGCTGCAGGGCATCCTGCTCGACTTCTGGCAGCGCCCAATTCCTGTCGACGGCGGCAAGTTCCAGGGCGACGTGGGATTGCCCGGTCCGGACGCCGGCAAGGGTGGCAAGTTCCTCATTCTGCCGCCCGGTTACGCCGGAGACGTGCCCGACGGCTACTACGTCTACCGCTCGGGCACCAACGGCGTCTTCATCTTCCTGCGGGCGTTTTACACGAATCCCAAGGACACCTCGCCCGCGGTCGAGGTCCTCAAGCAGTCGCGCATCTATCCCCTCGGCAAGAAGGAGAGCGCGAAGGCGATGCAGTTCCCCGACGCTTCCGCGCAGCCGTCGCTCGACATGCTCCCGCGCGCGGACGCTTCCGCATTCGATCAGCTCAAGCAGGTCGTTGACGCCGAAGGCGCAAACCTCGGGGGTCCGGACTGGCTTGGCATGCTCGAGGGCATCGGGATCGCCAAGGACCGGCCGTTCCAACCCGACGCGAGGACCCGCGCGATCCTCGACGCTGCGGCGAGGACGGCCTACAAGACGAGCCGTGTCATCGGCTTCGAGGGCGGAATCAACAACGTCGATTTCCGCGTCTATCCGGATCGCCAGTGGCTCAACCCGATCAACAACCTGACGTCCCGCTGGCCGAACGCGCCCGTCGATCTCAGCTGGCTGGCGACCAAGGCCGGCTATCGGGAGCTGGACGGCCGCGCCTGGTTCTTCACGGACTACTTCTCGATCAGCCCGGGCATGGTCTCGATGACGCCGGGCAAGGGCGCCTTCTACATGATCGCCTTCAACGACGCGGCCGGCGACCCGCTGGTGGGCGAGAAGAGCTACGTGGTGAACCTGCCGAAGGACATCCCCGCCGGGCTGTTCTGGTCGGTCACGCTCTATGAGGCCGAGAACGGCTCCGGCCTCGACAACGGCCGGCCGTTCCCCTCGCTCGGCAGGCTCGACAATCCCAGGCAGAACGCGGACGGCAGCGCCGACATCTACATCACGCCGAAGGCGCCCCAGGGCAAGGAAGCCAACTGGCTGGCGACGGCGCCCGGCAGAGGCTTCTTCGCGATTCTCCGGCTCTATGTGCCGACGCAGGCGGCAATCGACGGGAGCTGGAAGCCCGGTGACATCCAGAGGCTGGACGGTGCCGGTGGCCGCGCCTTGCAGTGATGGGCTTGTCGCCGCGGCCCATGACTGACCCCAAGATGACCAAACCCTAGATGAACGCGAGTGACGCCTGCTGTCCAAGGAGGAGCTCCATGAAATCGACCATCTCCGTATCGAAGGCTGCGCTGCTGACCGCGGCAGTCATTTGCGCACCTCCTGCGCAGGCACAGCAGGCAACCACACCCCGGAGCTTTGCCGACCTCTCGCTGCCCTCGCCCGAAGCGAAACCGCATCCGGAATACGTGAGGGCTATCGCGCGTGCCGCCTACATCTGGGGCTGGCCGATGGTGAACATGCTCAACCGCCGCGAGCGGATTACTCAGGCGCCCGAGCCCGGCCTCTTGGGCGGGATCCTGCCGGTCGCCCCGAGGGGGCGGCTCGGCATGCTCCACGACTACATCCAGCCCAGCGAGCGGTTCGTCGTCTGTCCCAACCAGGACGTGGTGTACGGATTGGGGTTCTTCGATCTGGATACGGAACCGGTTGTCATACAGGTGCCGGATTTCAGCGACCGGTTCTGGGTCTATGCCCTTTACGACCAGCGCACCGACCAGTTCGGCGAACTCGGCAAGCCCTATGGAACCAAGCCCGGCTTCTACCTGCTGGCCGGTCCGAACTGGAAGGGCGACGTGCCCGGCGGCATCACCGGCGTGGTCCGCTCCTCGACCTCGCTCGCCAATGCCGTTCCGCGGGTGTTCCAGAACGACGCCGCCGACGACAAGAAGGCCATCCAGCCGGTGATCAATCAGATCGTCGCCTACCCCCTCGGCGAGTTCGGCGGCAACATGAAGACGATCGACTGGAGCAAGGCGCCCTCCTTCACGGCGCCCCCGCAGGGCAAGACCGAGACCAAGTGGGTGGTGCCGGAGAGGTTCTTCGACCAGTTCCGCGAAGTGCTGGACATGGTGCCCCCGCTACCGGAGGAGAAGGCGCTCTACGCCCAGTTCCGCTGGCTGACGGACCTCGCGGCGAAGAACCCGGACATCAAGAAGCTGATCGCCGAAGAGGCGGTCGCAACCGAGAAGCAGGTGATCGACCCCTTCTTCCAGTGGAAGCACAACGGCAAGCCCGCGGGCAACGGCTGGAACCGCTCGGTGAACAATGCCCAATGGGGCGTCGACTATTTCAACCGGACCGGCACCGCCAAGTCCAACATGTTCGACAACCGGCCGAACGAGACCCAGTACTTCTACACAGACAACGACGCCTCGGGTGCACCGCTGGATGGGTCGAAGACCTATGCGATCACCTTCCTCGCCGGGCAGGAGCCGCCGGTCAACGGCTTCTGGTCGCTGACGCTCTACAACCAGTACCATTTCTTCAGCCCCAACACCCTGAAGCGCTACTCGCTGGGCACGAAAAGCGAGGGCCTGAAGAGGAACAAGGATGGCTCGCTGACCCTTTACGCCGGTGCGGTCTCACCGGGAAAGGACAGGGAGAGCAACTGGCTACCGGCGCCCAAGGAGCCGTTCTCGCTCTACATCAGGGCCTATTGGGGCAAGCAGACCATCCTGGACGGCACGTGGAAGCCGCCTGCCATCGAACGGCTGGACGGGACCGGCGGCAGGGCGTTGCAATGAGCGCCAATCCGAGCCGTTGGGTGGATTCCCCTACGGCGCTGGAGCCCGAGCACCTGGCAGCGATTTTGGAGAATGGCTGGTCTGGGTCATCTTTGACCATGGAGCTCGCACGCAGAGCGCAGCACAAGCCCGAGTACGGACGTCTGCTGGATGGGGCCGCTCCGGTTTGATCTTGGGCGTCACACGGCCTAGTGCGCGAAGAACACGGGCAGCTCCGCCGCCGACAGGATGTGGCTGGTGGCGCCGCCGAAGATCATCTGGCGCAGCCGGCTCTGGGTGTAGGCGCCCTTGATGAGCAGATCGGCGCCGATGGCGGCCGCCTCGGCAAGGATCGCTTCGCCGGGGCGCTGATTGCGGGCGGTGACGGTCTTGTCGCCCGCCGCGATGCCGTTGGCCTCCAGGTAGCCTACTGCCTCCTTGATGCTGGGCCCCGGCGAGATGGCCCCCTCCACGGCGATCAGCGAGACGCGCCTGGCCCGCTTGAGGATCGGCATGGCGAACAGCATGCAGCGCGCGGTCTCGGTGCTGGCGTTCCAGTGGATCAGCACCGTCTCGCCCAGGGTCGCCGGGGCGGTGGGCGGCGCCATCAGCACCGGGCGCCCGCTG
>DATBKR010000531.1:0-15623 GCA_036555805.1 Hyphomicrobiaceae bacterium
TGCTCGCCCAGCGCGCTCACCGGCACGCCGAGGCCCTGCTCGTCGGCGAGGCGGTTGGCTATCCCTACGTCCTTCAGCATCAGCGCCAGCCGGAAGGCATCGTCGAAGCGGCGCTCCACCACCTGCGGCCCGAACTTCACGTCGGTGACGAAGCTGCGGCCCGTGGAGACGTTGAGCACGTCGAGCATGGCGGATGGCGTGAGGCCATAGGCCTTGCCGATCAGCATGGCCTCCGTGGTGCCGAGCACGGTAAGCGCGGTGGCGAGGTTGTTGACCGTCTTCATGGCGTGCCCGCTGCCCACCGGACCCAAGTGGAACACGTGCCTGCCCATGAGCGCGAGCAGCGGGCGCACACGCTTCAGGGCCGCCGCCTCGCCGCCGCACATGAACACCAGCGTGGCGCTCCGCGCGCCTTCCGCCGCGCCCGACACGGGTGCATCGATCATGCTCACGCCCTGCTCGGCCAGCCGCGCCGACGTCTGCCGCGTGAGCCACGGTTCGGCGGAGGAGGTGTCGACCAGGATGGCGCCGGGCTTGAAGCCGGCTGCGAGGCCGTCAGGCCCGAACGCGCACTCGCGCACCGCATTGCCTTCGGGCAGCATGGTGAAGACGACCTCGGAGGTCTCCGCCACCTCGCGCGGGCTCCCTACGGCGTGCGCGCCCTTGTGGCGCCGGGCGGTCTTCCTGGCCGCCGCGGGCGCGATGTCGTGCAGGGCGAGAGTGTGCCCGCCCGTGGCCAGGTGCCCGGCCATGGCCCCGCCCATCACGCCGAGCCCGATGAACCCGATGCGCATTTGAGCCGCTCCCCCGTGCCGTTTTCCTCACGCGAACGAGACTAGCGTCGGCGGCCGTGGCTTGTACATGGCGCCAGTCGGCCCGTGCGAGGCTGGCTCTTTGAGTCTGGGCCGAGGCCCACGGGAAGCTGCCAACAGATCATTTGATATTTGATCGTCCGTCAGCGCCATGTTCGCAATGCGAGCAAGACGGCGAAGCGCGAGTTCGGGCGATGACGAAGTCAAGCAAGGTGCTCGATCGCGTCAAGGAGGGTCAAGGTACGATATCCTTTCGCGACTTCGAGCGTCTGCTGCTGGCACTCGGCTTCAGGCTTGACCGTACGAGCGGAAGCCACCGCATCTACTTGCATCCCCAGGTGAGCAGACCATTCAGCGTGCAGCCCCGCGGCAATGATGCGAAACCCTATCAGGTACGCCAGCTCCGAGAGATGATTGAAGAATTCAACCTAAAACTGTAAGCTTCGCGGATCATGCACTACGCGATCATCGTGTTCTGGTCTGACGAGGACGGCGCCTGGGTCGCCGATGTCCCGGACCTCAAATCGTGCTCTGCGTTCGGCGACACGCCGGAGGAGGCTGTCGCCGAGGTGCGCGTCGCTATGGAGGGGTGGCTATGCGCAGCGCGTGACGCGGGCCAGCCCATTCCCGAGCCACGCTACAGGCCGCACTACGAGGCGGCGGAGTAGCGGGTCGAGCAGGTCGCTTGAGCTAGCCTACACGCCCGGTCTGTGGCGCCCGCCGCTTTCGCCTTCAAGCCCTGGAGGTAGCGGACATCCGAGCGCTTCGAGCGAAGCTTTCCAACTGCGCGCCGCAAAGGCAAGATCCCGCACAAGCCCCTCATCCTTCTGCGGATCATCTACGATGAGTCCATCCGGAGTCCTCGGAGGGCGTCGCGTACGAGCGCGTCGTGCGCCTTCTTGTAGGCTGCTACCGCAGCATCCCGTTCAAACGTAGAGCTTGGCGTAGGTCATTGCGCAACGCTCTCTGGAGGAACGCGCACACGCAATGCCAACCACAAGAACGGTCTGTGGCCTGCTGCCCTACCGCACAGGTCTTCGCAGGAAGGCAGGGACGTGGTCGCCCATGCCCACCGGCGTCGGTACGCGATCCTCGCGGTCGCGACGCTGCGGGGCGCGCGGCTCCCACGGCTGGCGCGGCGGCTTGGGCTCAGGGCGCCGCCGCTGCCGCGACTTGCCGCTCTTGGCAGCGGCGGGTGCCGACGCGGCCCGCGGCGGGCGCGCGGCTTCCTCGTGGGACCGCGGCGGCTGGTCCTGGTGGCGATGGCCGTTCGGGCGGGCCCTGGCAGCAGCGCGCCCAGACTCGTGGCCGCCGCCGCGCCTGCCCTCGCGACGGCCGCCGGCCGCTGAGCTGCGCCCGGCGCTGCCGCGGCTGCGGCCGCGCTTCTTGCGGCTGCCTTCGGCGATGTCCTCCGCGCTCGGCGGCTCGTCGATCCAGGTGACGGGCGCGCCCAGCATCTTCTCGATGTCCTTGAGCTGCCTGACGTCGTCGGGCGTGACGATGGTGAGCGATCGGCCTTCCTTGCCGGCGCGGCCGGTGCGGCCGATGCGGTGCACGTAGTCGTCCGCCTGCCACGGCACGTCGAAGTTGAAGATGTGGCTCACGTCGGGGATGTCGAGGCCGCGCGCGGCAACGTCGCTGGCCGCCAGCAAGGTGATGCGGCCCTCGCGGAACGCATCGAGCGTGGCCATGCGGCTCATCTGGTCCATGTCGCCGTGCAGGGCGCCCGCATTGAACCCGTGCTTCTGCAGCGACTTCAGGAGGATCGCCACGTCGCGCTTGCGGTTGCAGAAGATGATGGCGTTCTTGACGTGCTCGGCACGGATCAGCTCGCGCAAGACCTCGCGTTTCTCCCAGTCCTCGGTGGACGGACAGTAGCGGAACAGCTGCGTGATGGTCTTGGCGGCCGTGGCGGGCGGGGCCACCTCGACGCGCGCCGGGTCTTTCAGGAAGCTGTCGACCAGGCGCTGGATCTCGGGCGGCATGGTGGCCGAAAAGAACAGGGTCTGGCGGTTGGCCGGCAACAGCTTGCAGATCTTCTCGATATCGGGGATGAATCCCATATCGAGCATGCGATCGGCCTCGTCGATCACCAGGATCTCGACGCCGGTGAGGAGCAGCTTGCCGCGCTGGAAGTGGTCGAGGAGCCGGCCCGGTGTGGCGATGAGCACGTCGGCACCGCGGTCGAGCTTCTTGAGCTGGTCGTCGAACGACACGCCGCCGATCAGAAGCGCCACCGTCAAGCGATGGTTGACGCCGTACTTCTCGAAACTCTGCGCCACCTGGGCGGCCAGCTCGCGCGTGGGCGCCAGGATCAGCGAGCGCGGCATGCGCGCCCGCGCCCGCCCGGCCTCCAGCCGCACCAGCATGGGCAGCACAAAGCCCGCCGTCTTGCCGGTGCCGGTCTGGGCGATGCCCAGAACGTCGCGGCCGGTCACGGCGACCGGAATGGCCTGGGATTGGATGGGGGTGGGGTTGCTGTAGCCGGCCGCCTGGATGGCACCCAGCACTTTCGCGCTGAGCCCAAGCTCAGCGAAGGTTGACGTTTGCAAAAGAAGGACGCTCCGTCTCTCGTCAGGATCGCCGACATCCACGCCGCATCGCAGTGGTGCGCGTCAAGTCGGCATCGGGAGAGCGCAGGGGGAACTTGGCAAAGGGCCTAACGGGAAAAGCCGGATGATACTGGGGAAACTCGATATGGAAGCGGTCCCCTGCGCCCGTTACAGCCGCTACATGGCACCGTTCGGCGGGAATTGCAAGAAAGGTCGGCGGCAGGGGTGCAAAAATGTCGCGAGGTCACACAAATCTGAACTCAGCAGGGTGAGACGTGAAGGTGAAGGCGCTTCCGGCGCAGCGGGGGCCCGCCGCTCGACGGGCAGGATGACAAGGGAGATGCAACATGGCGGCGAAGGCGAAGCTCGTGCTGGTACCCGGCCTCCTGTGCACGGGCGCATTGTGGGCGCCGCAGATTGCGGTGCTGAGCGATATCGCCGACTGCACGGTGGCCGATCACACACGCCACGACACCATGGAGGGCATCGCCCGCGCGATCCTTGCGGCGGCGCCGGAGCGGTTCGCGCTCGCCGGCCTCTCCATGGGTGGGTACATCTCATATGAGATCCTGCGCCAGGCGCCGGAGCGGGTGGAGCGGCTCGCCCTGCTCGACACGGGCTCGCGCGCCGACACGCCCGAGCGCACGGCAGCGCGCCGCGACCTGCTCGCCACCGCCGGGCGCGAAGGGGTACGCCGGGCGCAGGAGCTTCTCATGCCGGCGCTCATCCACCCGTCGCGGCTTGCCGACAAGGCCCTCGTGGACACCGTCCTGCAGATGGCGGTGGACACCGGTCTGGAGGCCTTCAGGCGCCAGGAGGCCGCGATCATCGTCCGTCCCGACTGCCGCCCGCTGCTGCCGGACATCCGCTGCCCCACTCTGGTGCTGGTAGGCGAGCAGGATGCGCTGACGCCGCCGGAACTGGCGCGCGAGATCGCCGTCGGCATCCCCGACGCCAGGCTGGAGATCGTACCCCACTGCGGCCACCTCTCCACCCTGGAGAGGCCCGAGGCCGTGAGCAGCGCCTTGCGCGCGTGGCTGACTGCCTGAGCTGTGAGCCGTCACCCGGAATTGCGTGAAGCCCTGTCATCCCGGAATTGCGCGAAGTGCTGTCATCCCGGAATTGCGCGTCAGCGCAATATCCGGGACCCAGCGGTCAAGGGTGGCGAGCGCGGAGCTTGGGGTCCTGGGTGCCGGGTCGCGGGCTGCCGCCCGCGCCCGGCATGACAAACCTGCCTTGCGCCGGCGTGCGGCCGTGCCAACCTATCGGATAGGCCACGGATGGGCACTGCCATAGGCTGGGAGCACGCCATGCCCCGTCGAGTCCGCACGGACGAGAACGCCAAGAGAGGGGCGCGCCGCAAGCTTGACGCGGAACTGGACAAGGCGCTGGCGCAGACCTTTCCCGCCAGCGACCCGTTCTCGGTGGGCCAATCCACCGGCACCGAGCCGCCCTCGCGCCCGGTCGATCGCAGGCGCCGCGGCCCGAGCCCGCGCCGCGCCGCCGCCGTAAGCGGACGTAGGCGTCAGCGGTCGATGCGGATGCGCTGGCGGCGCGCGTAGGCGACGAAGGCGTCGCGCAGTTCGTCGTTCAGGAGGAGGCGGTCGGTGTGCGTGACCTTGCCGTCGACCTCCTGCAGGGAGACGTTGCCGTTGGCGACGAGCTTGCCGGTGCTGCGGTCGTAGGAGACCTCGTCGGCGTTGAGAATCTCGCCGTAGTAGCGGATCTCCACCCCGCCGCGCGCCGCCACGGTATTGTTCCAGGTATCGTCCACCAGCTCGTCCATGGAGATTTCGAGCTGGCTGCCTTGCGCCAGCGCGGGAGCCTGGGCGGGCAGGCGCCCTGCGAGCGTCGCGACAAGGCAAAGGGCGACCACCGCGAGAAGGCGTTGCAGGCTCACCGGATAGAACCCCCAAGATGCGACGATCACTTCGGCGACGGCCGCTCCAATACCAAGATACCTTGCAAAGACAAGGGCCGCGTTGCGCAACTTGTGGGCATTCTCTGCTCGTCCCTGGGGGAGAGGCGGCTGCCGCGAGGCGGGCGCTTGCTCGGGCCGCATGCGACCTGTCGCGCGCGGGCGCCCAAGGCCAAGCGCTTGGCGTCATGTCCCGCGGTCGTCCCGACGTCGCAGGATCGTGCCGGCGATGAGGGCTCGCCGGTTCGCGAGGAACGCGGTGGGGCTCCAGCCGCGCTCCACCACCAGCTGACGCCATGCCTCGATGTGGGTGAGGGACCAGCACAGGTCGGCGGCGTGGTCGACGCTCCAGCCGTCGGCGAGATGGCCGGCGCGGGCGAGCCGCTTCAGGATGGCACGGTAGGCGCCATGCAGGCTGACGATCATGCGGTCCTCGAAGGCCGCAGCGGCCTCCTTGTCGGTGACAGACGCCGCCGACAGCAGGAGGCCGACAGGATAGATCTCCGGCAGATGCTTGAGCCAGGCCTCCACAAACCCGTGCAGGGCGTCAGGCCTGTCGTCGGTGCTCCGGGCGATCTCGCGCATGCGCCCCGAATGGACGCTGGTTTCGTCCGCATTGCGGGCCATGGCGGTCAGCAGCCCGGCCCGCCCGCCGAACCCGATGTAGATCGACTGCCGGGTGACGCCGGCGGCCTCGGCGATTTCGCCCAGGCTCACGTCGGCACGGCCTCGCCGTGAGATCAGGCTCCAGGCCGCGTCGAGGATGGCCTGCGAGGTCTCGGGCGAGAGTGGAGAAGTGCGATCCTTGGCCTTTGGCTCTGGCGGGGCCTTGGGCGCGACCTTGGGCATGGTTTCGGGTGCCTCTTTACAGATGTAAAGTGTCGGATTAGTTTATATGCGTAAACAAGATGGCGGAGCCGGTCACATGATTTCCCACCCGACGGCGATACTCTTCCACTCGGTGGCGGGGGCGGCGCTGCTCGTCTTCTACTGGCGCACGCTGCTGTCCCGCAAGGGAAGCCCGGAGCACCGGCGGCTCGGGCGCACCTACCTCATTCTGGTGATCCCGCTGATGATCTCCATCGTGCCGATCACCCTGGAGGAGGTCCAGCGCGGCTCCTGCAACTCGTCTACCTCGGGCTGGTGGTCGCTACTGCGGGCTGGACGGCCTGGCGGGCCGTTGTCGACCGCCGCAGCCCCGACCGCTACCGCGGGGTTGTGTTCCGTGCTCTCGCTGGGTGCCTGTTCGCCGCGGGCGTCATGCTGCTCCTCGTGGGGATTGCCGGGTCGAACGTGCTGACCGTGGGCTTCTCGGTGATCGGCGTGGTCTACGGCGGCGCCATGCTGGGCTTCCTCGGCCGCCGTCCAACGCCGCAGTGGTGGCTGGACTGGCACCTCAACGGCATTGCCCTGCTGTTCGCGGCCACCCACGCCTCCTTCATCGGCCTCATTGCTCGCCACGCCCTGCCGGGTCTGGCTGGGGAGGTCATGCACGGCCTCACCCAGCTCGGCACCATTGCCTTCGCCTACGCCTTCCGCCAGTGGTTGGGGTGGCGGTACGGCCCGCTCGGAGGGAGCGCTGTCGCCCCGGTCGTGGAGGTAGCGCGGATGACCGGAGCGTAATCCGCCAATGCGCCGGCGTATCGGCGGATTGCGGGCTTCGCCCTAACCCGCCCTACGAGGTGGCGTCGTTGCGAATGGAGCTGGCTCAAGCTTGGAGGTTGAAGTCAGGCAGCGGCCTTGGATAGCGGTCGCGCCTCCAGCGCCTTGCGCACCATCTCGGGCTCGCGGGCAATCACCATGAGATAGAGTCCAACGTTCCCTGAGCTATTTCTTCAGCTGCACTGCAAACCCCGTGCCCGTTGCATCGGGGGTGAACCGCACGCTGAGTACCATTGGTTTTCCGCACGCCGACGCCGTCCATTCCTCGTCCCAGGCCCGCGCGTTGGGACCGGCTTTGGCGTTGGGGATCGGCTTCGGATCCCAGTGCAGGAACTTGGTATCCTCGATGAAATGCTGTGTTCGCGGACAGTCCTTCGCGTTGGCGGCGACATTGACGTAGACCAGCCCCACCGTGTCGCGCTGGAGCAGGAGATCGGCAATAGTTGAGCCAGGCAGCATCGGGCTGCGCTGAAGGTTGCCGTCCGGCCGGACGAAAGTGTGCACGTTGTGCACGCGTGACTTGCCGCACGAGGTCGCCTGCACGGTCTCCTTCCAGGCACCACCCGGCGTGAACCTCCGGCCGTCGAATTGCACCGCGGCGATCGTCAGCACTTTGAATTTTGACTCGATGACGATGTCCGTGCAGGCATCCGGATATCGGCTCGCCTGGGCCCTGATGACCTGGTTGATCACGTCGCGGTTGGATTTGCTGTTTAAGTACTGGGCGAATGCGGGCGAGATGCCGCCTGCGGCCAGTTGCTGGGATGTTTGCGCCTCCGCTACAGCAGCTGCCGCCGCGAGCGCCGCAACGCCCGCCACGATGCGATTCGCAATCACCGGATCGTCCCCCCTTAGAATATGGGAAGGAGCTTCGGCGACATATGTCCAAATATCAAGAGCCTTCGCAAACCCGAGACCCGGGTTAGTCATCAGTCGCGGCGATTTGGTGTCTGTGCTCGGCCTGCGACCGCTTCTGCTCAAATATCCAGATCCTTCGCGAAAGCCGCACGCTCCTGGATGAAGCGGAACCTCGCCTCTGGCTTGGAGCCCATCAGGGCGTTGACGGCGTCGGTGGTGGCGCCCTTGTCGCCCACGATCTCCACCCGAAGCAGCGTGCGCTTGGCCGGGTCCATGGTGGTCTCCTTGAGCTGGGAGGCGTTCATCTCGCCCAGGCCCTTGAAGCGGTTCACCTCCACCCTGGCGTTGGCGGCGAATTCCTTCCTGATCAGCTCGTCCTTGTGCTTGTCGTCGCGGGCGTAGACCGACTTGGCGCCGTGCGTCAGCTTGTAGAGCGGCGGCATGGCGAGGTAGAGGTGCCGGTTCTCGATCAGCTGCGGCATCTTCTGATAGAAGAACGTGATCAGCAGCGAGGCGATGTGGGCGCCGTCCACGTCGGCGTCGGTCATGATCACCACGCGCTCGTAGCGCAGGTCGTCGTCGCGGTACCGCTCGCCTGTGCCCACGCCCAGCGCCTGCAGCAGGTCGGAGAGCAGCTGGTTCTCCGACATCTTCTGCGACGACGCGTTGGCCACGTTGAGGATCTTGCCGCGCAGGGGCAGCACCGCCTGGCGCTCGCGGTCGCGCGCCTGCTTGGCCGAGCCGCCGGCCGAGTCGCCCTCGACGATGAAGATCTCGGTGCCCTGCTTCGAGCTCAAGCTGCAGTCGGCGAGCTTGCCGGGCAGCCGCAGCTTGCGGCCGGCCTGCTGGCGGCCGATCTCCTTCTCGCGCTTCCTCTTGAGGCGGTCCTCGGCCTGCTCGACGGCCCATTCCAGAAGCCGGGTGGCCTGCTGGGGCGAATCCGCCAGCCAGTGGTCGAAGGCGTCGCGCACCGCGTTCTCGACGACGCGCGTCGCCTCCTGGGTGGCGAGCTTGTCCTTGGTCTGGCCCTGGAACTCGGGCTCGCGGATGAACACCGACAGCATGGCCGCGGCCGTGCCCAGCACGTCGTCGGCCGACACCTGCGCCGCGCGCCGGTTGCCGACGCGCTCGCCGAACTCGCGCAGACCCTTGGACAGCGCGGCCCGCAGGCCGTTCTCGTGGGTGCCGCCCTCGGGGGTGGGCACGGTGTTGCAGTAGGAGTTGAGGAAGCCGTCGGCGTCAGCCACCCAGCACACCGCCCATTCGACCGAGCCATGGCCGCCGTCCTTCTCGATGCGGCCGGCAAACAGGTCCTTGGTGACGCGGGTGGCGCCGTTGATGGTCGCTTCCAGGTACTCCTTGAGGCCGCCGGGGAAGTGGAATGTGGCCTTCTCGGGCGTGTCATCGGTGATGAGCGCCTTGGCGCAGGTCCAGCGGATCTCGACGCCGCCGAACAGGTAGGCCTTGGAGCGCGCCATGCGGAACAAACGCTGCGGCCTGAAGGCCGCGCCCTTGCCGAAGATCTTTTCGTCCGGCCTGAACCGCACCTTGGTGCCGCGCCGGTTTTTGATGCTCCCCAGGTTCTTCAGCTTGCCCAGTGGCTCGCCGCGGCTGAACTCCATGGCGTAGAGCTGCTGGCCGCGCGCCACCTCCACCTCCAGCTTCTCGGACAGCGCGTTGACCACCGACACGCCCACGCCATGCAGGCCGCCGGAGGTGTTGTAGACCTTGGAGTCGAACTTCGCGCCCGAGTGCAGCGTCGTCATGATCACTTCGAGAGCGGACTTGCTCTTGAACCTCGGGTGCGGATCGACCGGCATGCCGCGGCCGTTGTCGGTGACGGTGAGCCAGCCGCCCTCCTCCAGCTCCACCTCGATCCAGGTGGCGTGGCCGGCCACGGCCTCGTCCATAGAGTTGTCGATCACCTCGGCGAACAGGTGGTGCAGCGCCTTCTCGTCGGTGCCGCCGATGTACATGCCGGGACGGCGCCGCACCGGCTCCAGGCCCTCCAGGACCTCGATGTCGGCTGCGGTGTAGCTGTCGGACACTTCGGCAGGCTTGCGAACGGCACGCGCCACGGTTTTCTCTCTGGCTCCCCGCTGCGGTTGGCTCGACAGGTCCTCGACGGGCTTCGCTGGCGGCGCCTGGTGGAGTTCCGGGTCAGACCCCTGGCGAGGCTGCGGACGGGACGGTTCCACAAGCTCCAGCCTAGCCTGCGGGTGCGATGGCGCAACTTCGCTCCCGGCTTCGGCCCGCTTGGGGCTGTCCGTCCGGCTGAAGAGGTCGCGCAAGGCCCCCAGGCGAAAGACTGCCATGGACGTAAGCTCGCCGCTGTCTCGATGCTAGCCGACGCAACGCCACAGAAGAAACGCCACAGAAGACCGGCCTCGACCCGCGAATCCCGCGTCCTAGCCGCTGCTGAGGTGGCACGGGAATCCCGGCATGGCAAGGGGGCCGCGGCCACAGGCATAGGTTGGAAGGGGAAGGCCGCGCCCGACCCGAGGAGGAGGAAGGTCGGGCGCGGCGCTGGCGGGTCCCCGTGCCAATCCATGGGGCCCGCGTGGGTGCCGGCGTCGCAGCTTCACGTCGGTGGCCCCGTGCCGCCCCTGAGATGGGCAGCTCTCCGCCTAGCCCTATCCCCGTTCCGGGGGAGAGATGTGCGGCGGGCGCAATTGTTTCGCTCGCGGCCCTGCCGTAACGCTCGGCGACAGAATCCTGGGCTCGGTGAAAAACAAGGGAGATGTTCATGGGCTTTCTCAAACCCTTCTCGTCGCAGCTCCTTTCCGTGCTCCGCATCATGACGGGGCTGCTGCTCCTGCAGCACGGGACGACCAAGTACCTGGCCATTCCGGTGGGACCGATGAACAACGCCTCACCGGCCACCATGAGCGGCGCGGCCGGCGTCCTGGAGCTGATCGGCGGGTTGCTCGTCATTCTCGGCCTGTTCACGCGGCCGGTGGCCGTCATCCTGTCGGGCATGTGCGCGGTGGCGTACTTCTATTCCCACGCGCCGCACGGCTTCTACCCGATCCTCAACGACGGCGAGTTGGCGGCGCTCTATTCGTTCGTATTCCTCTACCTCGCCTCGGCCGGCGGCGGCGCCTGGAGCCTGGATAGGGCCCGCGGCGCGCAATGAGGGTCGGGCTGTGCGGGCCTGACCCCATGGGCTCCCGTCCGGGAACTTGGAAGGCGGAACAGCATTTGACCCCCAAGCCGTGCAGGCGGGGGACAGCGTCTCAGGGCGCGGCGAGACCCTCAGTCGGAGGCCTCTGCCATGAGCAAGGCGAGCAAGCCGGGACGGACCGCTGCGAAGACAGGGCGCAGCCCTCGCGCGCAGGGCAGGCGGCGTGCCGCCAAGCGGACGCGGCCGAGCGCCGAGGGGGCGGCGCGGGTGCCGCAGAGATGGTCGGCGGCGGTCACACGCGGCAGCAACGCGCTCGACCTGGAGGCCAGCGTCTTCAAAAAGAGCAGCCCCAGGGCCGTTGCCCTTTCGCTCAAGCGCTCGGCCGAGCAGAGCCGGCGCCGTAAGGCAGAGCCGTTCCGGTCGGCCATGTCGATGCTGAATTTCTACATCAACCGCGCCGGCAGGAACCTGCCCAAGCAGCGCCTGCGGATGCTGGAGCGCGCCAAGGCCGAGCTGCGCAAGGCCTTCGGGCGCGAATGAGGGGCCGTGCGCCTAGAACCGCACCGAGAGGCCGGTGAAGGGATTGATGCGGTCGGCGGCGGGGGTGACGCCGAAGACGACGCCGGCGTCGAGCTGCACGTTCTTGCCCAGCTGGTAGGTGGCGCCGGTGCTCAGCACGACGCTATCGCCGCGCGGATCCTCGGTGTGGAAGCGGCCGGCCACCTCATAGTAGGTGGCGAAATTGTCGGTCCACTCGTAGGCCAGCGAGGCCGACGCCAGGTACTCGGGGTGATAGTCGGTCGCCGGATCGTTCCTGACCCAGGTGAAGGCCACGTTGGTGGCCAGCTCGAACTTCGCTGGCAGCTTGACCGCAAACGGCACGATCAGGCCGCCCTCGGTGAACTCCGGGCTGATGCCGTTGTGGCGGTCGGTCGGGAACACTACGAACGGCAGGAGCCCGAGCGCGGTCGCCCCCGGTTTCTCGAATGTGTCGTTGCCCCACAGGTTGACCGTGCCCCGCAGCTCCAGGCCGCCGATGCCCGACTGGCGCACCGTGCCGTCGAGACCCCCATGCGTGCGTACGATGCCGTAGGGCTGCCACACCAGGGCGACTTCCGTGTTGGTCGTCAGTCCCAATCTGATGTCGGTGGTCCCGAACTCGTAGCTGTCGCTGGCTGCGCCGCTCGGGTCGCGAGCCGAGCGCGTATAGCCGAACAGGGTGGTCTCGAACTGGGCGTGGCCGGCGTCGACAGTGAACGGACTCTCGGTGATGTCGGGCCGGTTGGTGGTCATCTCCCGCAGCTGGCTGTCGGGGACCGGATTGAACAGGGTGTACTGGCTGCGGTCCGGCGCCGCCTCCTGCGCCGGCGCGCTGCCGACGGCGCCGAGCAGCGCCGCGGCACTCGCCGATAGCCCGATCCCCCAACTTGGCATAGGCTCCCCCGAGACTCGCGCAGCCGGTCGCCCCGCGTTGTGCGGGCGGCCGGCCTGATTCGTCAACGCCGATCCCCGCCGGCCCTCCTGTGCGCCAGCGCCGCCGGTCCGGCCTCACCCGGGAGAGAGACCACTCCATGCAGCACGACGACAATCTGACGCGCGAGCGGCCGACCTTCGTGACGCACCTGGAGTGCTCAGGCACCGGAGAGCGCCACGCGGCCGACGAGGTGCACAACCTGTCGCGCGCCGGCAAGCCGCTGCTGGTGCGCTACGATCTCGACGGCGTGCGCGGGGCCCTCACCAAGGAGGTATTGGCCAGCCGGCCGCCCGACTTCTGGCGCTATCGGGAGCTGCTGCCGGTGCGGAAGGCCGAGGACGTGGTGAGCCTCGGCGAGGCGATGACGCCGCTGGTGGGGCTGCCGCGCGTCGCGGCTCGTCTCGGTTGCGGCGAGATTCTGGTGAAGGACGAGGGCCGGTTGCCGACCGGCTCCTTCAAGGCGCGCGGGCTCGCGCTCGCCGTGTCCATGGCCAAGGCGCTCGGCATCGGGCACATGGCCATGCCCACCAACGGCAACGCCGGGGCCGCACTCGCCGCCTATGCCAGCCGCGCCGGCATCAGGACCACCGTCTTCTGCCCCGACGACACGCCGGAGGTGAACGTCAGCGAGATCGACCTGCAGGGCGCCACCGTGTACCGGGTCAACGGCCTGATCGACGACTGCGGCAAGATCGTCGGCGAGGGCAAAGCGCGCGTAGGCTGGTTCGACGTGTCCACCCTCAAGGAGCCCTATCGCATCGAGGGCAAGAAGACCATGGGGCTGGAGCTGGCCGAGCAGCTCGGCTGGGGCGTACCCGACGTGATCTTCTATCCCACCGGCGGCGGCACCGGGCTCATCGGCATGTGGAAGGCGTTCGCCGAGCTGGAGGCGATCGGCTTCATCGGGGGAAGGCGCCCGCGCATGGTGGCGGTGCAGGCGGCCGGCTGCGCCCCGATGGTGCGGGCGTTCGAGGCGGGGGTGGAGCACGCGCCGCGCTGGGAGAACGCGGCGACCATTGCGAGCGGCATCCGCGTGCCGCAGGCGATCGGCGATTTCCTGATCCTGCGCGCGGTACGTGAGAGCGGCGGCTTCGCCATCGCCGTGGACGACGCCGCCATCACCGCCGCCCTCGACGAGGTGGCGCGCACGGAAGGCTTCCTCATGTGCCCGGAGGGCGCCGCCACCTACGCCGCCTTGAAGCAGAGCCTCGCCGACGGCCGCGTGAGGCGGGGCGAGCGCGCCGTCCTCTTCAACTGCGCCTCCGGGCTCAAGTATCCCCTGCCGCCCGTCACGCGCACGCTCGACCGCACCAGGCCCATCGACTTTGGGGCCTTGTAGCCCATTCGGGGGTCAGACCCTGCGGCCCGACCCCGATTAGGCTGTGGACCGTTGCGCCGAAGCGCTGGCGGTGCTGCCGCGGCCCCGCTAGTCCTCGGCCAGAGGCTGAGGGGCAGGGGCGATGGGGGCGTTGGTCGACGCGGGGCGGGTACGCGATGCTGGCGGCGGGGCCCTGAACGTCACGGCATCGGTGCGCGGGTTCGCCTGGCGCGAGCGGCTGGACCGGGCCGGCGCAGGCGCCGCGCTCGCCATGAGCCAGCGCTACCGCCTGCCCGAGCTGCTGGGCCGCGTTCTGGCGGCACGTGGCGTGGGCCTCGACGAGGTGCCGGTGGCGCTCGACCCGAGCATCAAGGCGCTGATGCCAGACCCGAGCACGCTGCGCGACATGGACGCTGCCGCTGCCCGCGTGGCCGACGCCGTCGCGCGGCGCGAAAGCGTGGCCATCTTCGGCGATTACGACGTGGACGGCGCCTGCTCGTGCGCGCTGCTGGCGCGCTTCCTGGCCGCGCACGGACTCGAACCGCGCATCTACATCCCCGACCGCATGACCGAGGGCTACGGCCCCAACGTCGCCGCCATCGAGGCACTCGCCAAGGGCGGCGCCACGCTGATCCTGACGCTCGACTGCGGCACCACCAGCTTCGAGCCGCTGGCCGCCGCCCGCCGGTTCTCCGTGGACGTGGTGGTGGTGGACCACCACCAGGCCGACGAGCGGCTGCCCGAGGTGGCCGCGCTCGTCAACCCCAACCGCCAGGACGACGTCTCGGGCCTTGGCCACCTGTGCGCCGCGGGCCTCGCGTTCATGCTTTTGGTCGCGATCGCGCGCGAGCTGCGCCGGCGCGGCCACAACGGCGGCGCGGCCCGGATCGACCTCCTGGAGATGCTCGACCTCGTCGCGCTCGCCACCGTGTGCGATGTGGTCCCGCTCTGCGGTCTCAACCGTGCTTACGTGGCGCGCGGCCTCCTGGTGCTGCGCCAGCGCCGCAACGTCGGCCTCAAGGCGCTGGCCGACGCAGCGGGCCTCGCCGTGCCGCCCACCGCCTATCACCTGGGCTTCGTGCTGGGGCCGCGCATCAACGCCGGCGGGCGCATCGGCGATGCCGGTTTGGGAGCGCGGCTGCTGGCGCTTGCCGATGCCGACGAGACCGAGGCGGCGCGCATCGCCGTGCTGCTCGACAAGCTCAACCGCGAGCGGAAGGCGATCGAGACAAGGATGCTGGAAGAGGCGATGCTCCGCGCCGACACCGGCCTGGAGCTCGATCCCGACACGCCCATCGTGATGGTCGCCTCCGAGGGCTTCCACAAGGGTGTGGTGGGCCTGGTGGCGAGCCGCCTGGTGGAGCGCTTCCAGCGCCCGGCCTGCGTGATCTCCTGGGACGAGCACGGGCTGGGCACCGGCTCGCTGCGCTCCATCGCGGGCGTGGACATCGGCGCGGCCGTGCGGGCGGCGGTGGCCGCCGGCCATCTCGTCAAGGGCGGGGGGCACAGCATGGCCGCCGGGCTGTCGGTGAGGCGCGACCGGCTGGAGGCGCTGGGAGCGTTCCTGCGCGAGTGCCTCGCCGACAACACCCAAGCCGCGCGCGCCTCGCCGGTGCTCGACATCGACGGCGCCCTGACACCCGTCAGCGTCACCGACGAGCTGATGGCGCTGATCGAGCGCGCGGGACCGTTCGGCCAGGGCAACCCCGAACCGCGCTTCGCCTTCCCGGCCCAGCGTGTGAAGTTCGCCAAGGTGGTGGGCACCGCGCACGTGCGCTGCGTGCTGGAGGGCGGCGACGGCGCGCGCCTCGACGCGGTGGCGTTCCGCGCCGCCGACCAGCCGGTGGGCGCCGCGCTGCTCGCCGCCGACGGGCTGCCGCTGCACCTCGCCGGTCACCTTCGCCG
>DATBKR010000532.1:0-4152 GCA_036555805.1 Hyphomicrobiaceae bacterium
TGGTAGACCTTGGGGCTGGGCTTGAAGATGCCGGCCGTCACCACCGAGATCACGGCGTCGAACATGCCGTCGAGCTTGGCGCCGCGCACGGCATCGGTGAGCATGTCGGCGTCGCCGTTCGACAGGATCACCAGTTTGTCGCCGCGCGCCTTGAGCGCCGAGAGCACCTCGCGCACCTCGGGGTAGGCGTCCATCGTGCGGTAGGAGGCCAGCAGGCGTGCGCGCACGTCCGTGGAGATGCCGCCGCCCACCTCGGAGATGGCGAAGTCGAGGCTACGCTGGGCCAGCATCCAGAACATCGCCTGCTTGCCGGCGAGGCTGTACACCCACGTGTACTCCAGGTGCTTGGCGCGCCAGATCAGCGACAGCTCCTTCCACTTGGGCCCGATCGAGTCCTTCTGGCGCTCCGCGGCGGCGTGGACATCGAACAGCGTGCCGTAGGCGTCGAAAACGTAGAGCTGCATGAAAACCTACCTCCCCTTCCCCCGGATCAGATGAATGATGCCGGAAAAATCCGTGGCGCCCTCGCCCCAGGCATTATGCATGGCATAGATCTGCGCCGCAGCCGCCCCCAGCGGCGTGGTCGCGCCCGCCGCGGAGGCGGCCTCCTGGGCGAGCTTCAGGTCCTTCAGCATCAGGGCCGAGGCGAATCCCGCCTTGTAGGCATTGTTGGAGGGCGCGGCCGGCACCGGCCCGGGCACCGGGCAGTAGCTGGTGAGGGCCCAGCATTGCCCCGAGGAGGTGGACGCCACGTCGAACAGCGCCTGGTGCGAGAGGCCCAGCTTCTCCGCAAGAATGAAGCCTTCGCAAACGCCGATCATGCTGATGGCGAGCATCATGTTGTTGCAGATCTTTGCCGCCTGGCCGGCACCGGCTTCGCCGCAGTGGACCGCGCGCTTGCCGAGAGCCTCGAGCAGGGGCTTGGCCCGCTCGAAGGCTTCGCCGGCGCCGCCGCACATAAAGGTGAGCGTGGCGGCCTCCGCCCCGGCCACGCCGCCCGAAACCGGCGCGTCGAGCGAAAGCATCCGGGCATCTGCGGCCAGCCGGTGCGCAGTTCTCGCGGAGGCCACGTCGATGGTCGAGGAATCGATGAAGAGCGTGCCGGCCGCAGCGGCCTGCAGGGTGCCCCCGCCCCAGACGGCCAGGGTATCCTTGCCCGCCGGCAACATCGTGATGACGACGTCGACGCCCTTGGCCGCATCCGAGGCCGACGGGGCTGCGACGATGCCCCGTGCTTGCGCCCTGGCGATATTGTCTGCCGCGAGGTCGAAGCCCTGTACCGTGTGGCCCTTCCTGACGAGGTTGGCGGCCATGGGCGCGCCCATGTTGCCCAGCCCGATGAAACCGATCCTGGCCATCATGTTTTCTCCGCAGGGGTCAGACCCTGCGGGTCTGACCTCCTTCCTCCATACCTTTTGTCCAAGCATAGCCCATTCCATCGCGGCGCTGCATACGTCCACTTTCTCGCATTGTCGCGGGATCGACGTAGGTGTGGGGCCAAGGGGGGCAGATCGGAAGGGTTTGACGCCGGGTTTAACCCCTATCGCCCCGTGAACTGCGGCTTGCGCTTGGCCAGGAAGGCGTCGAGGCCCTCTCGGAAATCGGCGCTGCCGTAGCAGAGGGCGATCAGGTCCTTGTCCTCGACCGCAAGCCGCTCGCGCATGCGCCGGACCACCTCCTTGCCCGCCCGCATGGTGAGCGGGGCCTGGGCGGCCATCTGGCCCGCCAGCGCATGGGCGCGGACCATCAGCGCGTCGGGTGTATCGAGCAGTTCGCTCACGAGCCCGATGGCGAGCGCCTCGTCGGCCTCGATCGGGCGCGTCGTCAGCAGCATGTCCATGGCGCGAGCCACGCCAGTCAGCAGGGCCACGCGCGCGATGTTGGCGGCGGAGAGGCAATTGGCGAGCGTGCGGGCGATCGGGAAGCCATACTTGAGGTTGCGGGTGGCGAGCCTGAGGTCGCAGGCGGCAGCGATGACGGCGGCGCCGCCGGTGCAGATGCCCGGAATGGCGGCGATGGTCGGCACCGGGCAGCGCTCAAGCCGGTCAAACATGGCCTCCATGCGCGCCTCGTAGGCGAGGCCGTCCTCGGCGCTGCGAAAGTCGCGGAACAGGGCGATGTCGGTGCCGGCCCCGAACGCGCGCCCGCCCGCGCCGGTGATGATCAGCGCCTTCACCGGCCCGCTACCCGTAACGGCGGCGCAGATCTGGCCCAACCGCTCATACATCTCGAAGGTGAGCGCGTTGTGCGCCGCCGGCCGGTTGAAGGTGACGATGCCGACCTCGCCCTCGACGGCATACAGCAGATCACTGCCGGGACTGCTACTTCGATTGCCGCTTGGGCTACCACTCATGTCGGCCTCGCTCCCCGGCCTTCGTTGCGGGCCGCCGCGCTGCGCGGGGCCGCCCAGGCCAAGCGATGCACTCCCGCGCCGGTCGTGCCAGCACCCACATCGTCGCACACCGGCGCCACAGGGCCGCGGATAAAGGCAGCATCGCCAGAGTGACCGACGGCCGACCCGCTCCCTGCAGCCGCACTGCTTTACCTGCCACCACAGACGGGCAGCGCGCTAGTGCAGCATCGACAGGGCGGCCATGAAGGTGACTCCGGCGAGGATGGTGCCGAGCATGGCGCTCACGAAAGTCCAGCGCACGCGTGCCATCACGCGCTTCTTCTCCGACTTGAGCCAGACGCGGACGAATTCCATCGTCGGCCAGTGGTTGAGATGCTGGAGGCCGTAGAAGATCTCGACCTGCGGAGAATCCCGCATTTGCCTGGCGAACGCGGCCTTGACCCTGCGGTAGCCGAGCCGGCTCAGCGCCGCCTGCCACTGCGCATCCTGCTGCGCCCTTTCCACGAAGGCGGGTAGCGAGCCACCATCATCACCGAAGCCGCGGCTCGCAATGCTCATCTCACCCCCGGATCAGTGGCAAACGAGGACTGTGCGGGGCACGCTGCGCCTGCGACAACAGCGAACGCGCGCGTCGCCGGCGCACCGGTGCCGATAACACAAACCTTCCCGCCGGAAATATGGCAACGGCCAGGGTGCCGAGTGGGTGCGGAGCTGCCACAGGACAGTGCAGTTCCATTCAAAGGCGCCGGTTTGCAGTCCACCTCGACGGCAATGCCTGTGGCAGGGCCGGCAAAACGACGCCGGCTGCATAATCCGTCGCCGCCAGGACTGAAAAAATCGTGACTAACTCGTGATGCCACCGGCGAAATCTGCCTTCGCCGCGACGCCGTAACCCGCCTTGGCTCCCCGCTGAGCCTCACGCCGGGGACAGCAGCACCAGAGAGGAGATGTCGCATGAAGATGAAGCACGTTGTCACGGCCGGTCTTGGCCTGTTCACACTCGGCCTGGCCGCCGCCACCGTCCAGGCGGCCCCCCTCGCCGGTCCGGGCAGCGCCGCTGCGCCCGAGACCAGGCGGGCCAGCCCGGTCGAGAAGACGCACTGGTATGGGGACTATTATTACGGCTACTACCCCCGCTACCGCTGGTGGCGCCACCACTACTACAAGCCCTACTACGGCTACGATTATCCGCGCCATTACTACTACCGTCATCATCACCATCGCCGTCACCACTGGTACTGACGGGAGCATCCCGCCCGTACCCTGATGCTGCGGGCCGGAAGGTTGGCCCCCCATCTCGCGCGCGCCGGGCCGCGCGAGGCAACGGGGCACTCAAAAAAAGGGCCGGCCCCATCGGGGCCGGCCCCATCATTCGTGGCCGGCGGCGGCTCGCACCACCCCGCCGGCGCAGCCGGATCAGCGCTTACTGGGAGGGCGCCGCCATTGGTTGTCGCGCCAGAGGAGCAGGGTGTCACGCCAGTGGAATTTCGCGTCGCGGTCGGACCGGTCGGACTGGTGGTGAAGCGTGAGGCTGGAGGTGGAGCCCAGCTGACTCAGAGGGACGCAACACCGTTGGCGGAGGCGCTTCATGTGCCACTCCATGTCGAGAAGTAGTGCGGGATCGCAGCCCGCCCGCGCCCGCTTTCGCACCCAGGACACAAGGCGCAACCGCGCCCGGCGCCTGCCGTGCTGCGGCAGTGGCTTGCGAACGGCGTCCAGCGGTTTGGGATGGGACCGCAGAGGCTGTGGGAGACCGAGAGCCGGAGAGCCGATGGCGGCGGCCCCATCCATGTCCGCCA
>DATBKR010000533.1:0-1846 GCA_036555805.1 Hyphomicrobiaceae bacterium
CCTGGGGGCACAGCCGGTCGACATCGGGCAGGCACATCCTGAAGGCATTGGCGGCGGTCAGGCCCCACACGGTCAGAGCCTGGAAGCACGGCTGGCTCACCAGGTCGGCGTGCCGGCTCAAGCAGCGCATGATGCGGCCGCCGCCCGCCGGCACGTCGCGGCAGAAGCGCTGATAGTCGGCTTCGCAGGCCATGCGCACCGCCCGTGCCCGCTCTCCGGGCTGGAAGCCCTGCGCCGCCCCGCCGCCCGGCAACGAGACCACGACAACAGCATTGCAGAGTGCCGCAATAAGATGGCGCTTCATCAACGAAGGGACCCACAGAGCTGTGGATCATGCGTATAGCAAGCGGTGAAGCAGTCCGCGAGGCTGCTTCACCCGAGAGGCCCGGCAGGGCGCGCCCATCTACCACCGGCAGTGGCGCACGCCCCACCGGTCGACATAGCAGCGGTTCGGATACCAGGCGCGCGGATAGCACGCGACGCGCACGCAGAAGGGGCCTACATGCCGGTGCCAGCCGGCCCCTCCCGCCTCGCAGGAGCGATGGCAGCCCCACACCTTGTGCACGAGGCTGCCGTCGGCGGCCCCGATGTCCGTGACGCCGGCGCCGGGAGCCGCAAACGCGGAGCCAGCGCCCAATGCGACCACCATCGCAGGCACCGCCAGAAGCGATTTCCAGGTCATCTCTATCGTCCTTTCCCTAGCTTGTTTGTGGATCCCCGGCGTGAAGTCCGTTATGCGCGACCAGGCACGCGACCGGTGGCGTCTCGTCCTGGGAGGAGAGGTCTCCCGCTTGCGCCCTGGCACGAGGTCACCCTAGCCGTCGCGCTTTGCACGCCGTTGTCGGTGTGGAAACGCTTGTTGGTGTTTGTTCGCGGGCGTGTAACGATATGTAACGGCCCGGCGGCGGCCATTTCCGCGACTTGCTTTGCCGCCCCCTCGGTGACTAACGTGACGCCATGACGGCCATGACGGGGAATTCCGACGCTCTCGTCGTTCTCGTCGAGGACGACGAGGACATCCGGCGCCTGGTGCGCGACCTGCTGGTGCGCGAAGGCTTCGCGGTGGAGGTTGCCGACACCGCCACGGCGCTCGATCAGGTTGTCGCGCGCAAACGCCCCGACCTCGTCATCCTCGACCTGATGCTGCCGGGCGAGGACGGCCTCAGCATCTGCCGCCGCCTGCGCGGTCGCGGCGCCGTGCCGATCCTGATGCTCACGGCCAAGAGCGACGCGGTGGACCGCGTTGTCGGCCTCGAGATGGGCGCCGACGACTATGTGACCAAGCCGTTCGATCCGCGCGAGTTGCTGGCGCGCGTACGGGCACTCTTGCGGCGCGCACGCAACCAGGTGGGCCACGGCGAACCGGAGCCCAGCCGCCGCTTCGCCTTCGAGGGGCTCGTCATCGACCTCGACGCGCGCCGGCTGGAGACCGAGGCGGGCAAGCCCGTCGCGCTCACCAGCGCCGAGTTCGATCTCCTCGCCTGCTTCGTGGTGCGCCCGCGCCGTGTGCTGTCGCGCGACCAGCTGCTCGACTGGACGCGGGGACGCGATGCCGATCCCTTCGACCGCACCATCGACATGACCATCTCGCGGCTGAGGAAGAAGGTGGAAGCCGCGGCACCCGGGCTCAATCTCATCACCACCGTCCGCAACAACGGCTACCTGTTCGTGCCGGTCGTCAGGCAGCTGCCGCTATGATCCGCCTCGGCTTCGCCGCGCGCCTGTTCATCATCTTCGTGACGAGCCTCGTCGCCCTGCAGCTGCTGGCGGTGGCGGCGTTCTTCCTGCAGCGCAGCCGCGATACCGCCACCGAGCTGCGCATGCCGCTCCCCGATCAGGCCGCCGC
>DATBKR010000534.1:0-5389 GCA_036555805.1 Hyphomicrobiaceae bacterium
TCGGCCCGCAATGGACGGCCGCCACCCGGCGCGGCCCGGCAGCAGGCGAGGCGATGCGCCTTCCAGGCGGTGAACTGGAGCGTGCCGGCGATGAGGACGACCGGGCCGGCCGTCAACGGGACGATGCGCGCGAGTACCGGCAGCTGCATCGCTGCCGCCGCCAAGACGGCGCCCAGCGCAAAGACGGGCACCCCGAGCACGGCCCACACGAGGAAATAGCCTGCGCCCGCCAGCGCGGTCAGGCGGTGCGGGCGCGCCCCGCCCGCCCGGGCGAGGGCCTGTCGGTAGCGCCACAGCATCGGCGCCATGGACGGCAGCATCATCGCCGCCATCATGGCGACCCACATGCCGAGGAAGGACGCCGCGGCGCCGACCCAGGTTTGTCCCGGCATCGGCAGCCACGGCATCGCCATGGCCATCGACATGGGCATCGCCATCGACTGGCCGCACATTGGCATCTCGCTCAGCCCCGGCTTGGAGGTGACCCGGTCCCGTTCAGCGCGCCTCGTACTCGTCGTGGCGGCGCCACCAGTGCTCGGGCTCGTTGCGTCCCAAGGGGGCGCGGTCGAGCCACTGGTACATGCCCCACAGGCCGTCCAGCCCGCGGGCGTAGGTGGAATACGTGTGGTAGACAGCGCCGTCCTGCAGCACGAACGCGCTCATGCCGGGAAGGTCCTGCACGTACGTGGGAACGTCGGTCCCGCACGTGGCTGCGAAGCGGGCGACGCCCTCGGGGGGCGATTTGGCGTCGATCGCCTGGCCGCGGCCGCGGGTGTAGTTGTACTCCACCTGTCCCTTGCGGCGCTGCTCGTCGGTGAACCACACATTGAAATCGCGGTTGAAGTCGCCGCCGTGGGAGGAGGCCCAGGGGAAGGTCCACCCCATGCGGCGCTTGTAGGCCTGCAGCTTGGCGAGCGGCGCCCGCGACACCGCCCAGAGCATGACGTCGTGGTTCGCCAGGTGGACAGCGATGCCGTTGAATCCGTCCGCGATCGCCGAGCACGAGGGGCAGCCGGCGCTGTAATCGGGCCCGAACATGAAGTGGTAGACGAGGAGCTGCGAGCGCCCGCGGAACAGGTCCGCCAGCGCGGCGCTGCCGTCGTCGGTCTGGAACCGGTACTCCTTGCCGAGCCGCACCCACGGCAGCTCCTGGCGCCGTTGCGCCAGCTCGTCGCCGCGCCGTGTCAGCTCCTTCTCGGCTTGAAGCAACGCGAGCCGCGCTGCAAGCCATTCATCGCGTGTGCCGGTCGTATGCGTCGTCATTGCGCTCATCTCCTTCCTTCTGCGTCCATGCCGTTTCCCGATACGGGCTGGCGGGTCACGCGGTAGACTTAGAGCCGGGGCCGGGGTGGCGGGAGTGACAAGTGTGGCGGGATTTGCATGGACTCGCTGATCACGGCCGCGGCGCGGGCGCTCGCCGCGGGCGATCCCCTGGGCGCCCTGAACCGGGTCGCTCTGCGCGACGACGCGCCGGCGCTGGCGCTGCGCGGCATCGCCATGGCGCAGCTCGGCGATCTCGCGCGAGCCAAGGCTCTCCTGCGCAGCGCGGCGCGCGCGTTCGGTCCGAGAGAGGCTGTGGCCCGCGCGCGCTGCGCCGTGGCCGAGGCCGAGATCGCGCTGGTCTCGCGCGACCTCGGCTGGCCTGCGAAGGCGCTCGACGCGGCGCGGGCGACGCTCGAAGCCCACGGCGACCGGGTGAACGCCGCCCATGCGCGGCACCTGCAGGTCCGGCGCCTGCTGCTGATCGGCCGTCTCGACGAGGCCGAGCGTGCGCTCGCCGGGCTCGACCCCGCGCCGCTTCCGCCGGCATTGCGGGCCGTCCATGAGCTGGCGCTGGCGGGCATCGCGATGCGACGCCTCCAAACCAAGGAGGCGCGCGCGGCCCTTGCCCGCGCGGAACGCGCCGCGTGCCAGGCGGGCATCCCGGCACTGGCGGCGGAGGTGGAAAACGCCGCTCTCATGCTCAGCACGCCCGCGGCGCGGCTGATCGCGCAAGGGGAGGAGCGGCCGCTGCTCCTGGCGGAGGTCGAGGCGCTGCAAGCCTCGAAGGCGCTCGTCGTGGACGGGTGCCGCCACGTCGTGCGCGATGGCCGCAGGGCGGTCTCGCTCGCCAGGCGTCCGGTGCTGTTCGCACTGGCCCAGGCACTGGGCGAAGCGTGGCCCGCAGACGTGCCGCGGGAGGCGCTGCTTGCCCGCGCCTTCCGGGCGAAGCACGCCGACGAGTCGCATCGGGCGCGGCTGCGGGTGGAGATCGGGCGGCTGCGAGCGGCGCTGCAGGGGCTGGCCGGCATCGGCGCGACCAGGCGGGGCTTCGCGCTGGCGCCGCGCCACGCGGGCGAGGTCGTGGTGCTGGCGCGGCCGGTCGAGGAGCCGCACGCGGCGGTGCTCGCGTTGCTCGCCGACGGTGAGGCGTGGTCGAGCTCGGCGCTGGCGTTGGCGCTGGATGCCAGTCAGCGGACGGTGCAGCGGGCCCTCGACCGGCTGGCGGCAGCCCGCAAGGTGCAGGCGTTCGGCCGCGGGCGGGCGCGCCGCTGGCTGACACCGCCCGTGCCGGGTTTCACGACGACCTTGTTACTCCCCCCGCCGCTGCCGGGCGGCTAGGATGCGGCCGTGAAGCGATCGGCCGCCGAAATCCTGCGCGAGTATGGGCCCTTTCCGGGCGTCGAGCACGTGCATGGGCTCACGTTCGACGGGCAGCACGTGTGGTTTGCGTCGGGAGAGAGGCTGAACGCCTTGGATCCGGCCAGCGGGAAGGTGCTGCACTCGCTTGACGTTGCGGCGCACGCGGGAACCGCCTTCGACGGCCGCCACCTGTTTCAGATCGCCGAGGACCGCATCCGGAAGATCGATCCGAAGACCGGCCGCGTGCTCGCCACGATCCCGGCGCCCGGCAAGGGCGGCGACTCGGGGCTGGCATGGGCCGAGGGCGCGCTCTGGGTGGGGCAGTACCGCGAGCGCAAGATCCATCAGATCGACCCCGAGACCGGCGCGATCCTGCGCACCATCGAGTCCAAGCGGTTCGTCACCGGTGTCACCTGGGTGGACGGCGAGCTCTGGCACGCCACCCTGGAAGACGGCCAGAGCGAGCTGAGGCGGCTCGACCCGCAAACCGGAGCGGTACTGGAGCGGCTGGAGATGCCGCCCGGTGTGGCCGTATCGGGACTGGAGACGGACGGCGGCGGTCGGTTCTTCTGCGGCGGCGGCACCAGCGGCACGGTGCGTGCCGTCCGCCGGCCCGGGCGGGGCGCTGCAGCCGGCAGCGGAGCCACGGCCCGTCCCCGCCGCCGCAAACGGTGACTTGCGTTTGGCACGCTCCGCCAGTTGACACGGAAATAGGCAGTATTGCCCTTACTGCCTTACCGCCCTGCTTGCCTTCTTCACAGCTTGAACCCCTCGAACGTCGTCGGATGGAACAGCTCCTCCACCGCCACCTGGCGCGCCGACAGACCTTGCGCGTGATGATGGCGCAGGAAGGTCTCCAGCACCTTGCGGTTGCCGGCCACGCCGTAGGACCAGAAATCGGCCCCCATCAGGTCGCGCGTGCGCTTCAGCTGCTCCTCGACGAACGGCAGCGTGACCTTGGTCGCCGACGTGTCGCTGAGCCGCGCAAGCGCGACCGCCTTGGCCTGCTCGAAGGCCTTGAGCACCGCAGCCGGCAGCCACGGGTGCCGCTCCACCAGCGTGCGGCGGACGCCGACGATGTGCATGATGGGGAAAATGCCCGTGCGGGCGAAATAGTCTGCGGCCGCCGCGGCGGGATCGGGAAAGAGCCAGCCGACATGCGGCTCCCCGCGCTGAAAGCACGACGGGACGCGCGGGCCGATGACGGCGTCGATCGATCCCCGGGCGAGCATCTCCGACAGCGTCGCACCGGCGGGTGCCTCGTCGAGACGTACGTCGGCGGGGAGTGCGATGGAAATCTTCTCGAGGCGCCCGGGCTCCTCCAGGCCGCCGCGCACCCAGTGCATGTCGGACGGTTTCACGCCGAACTCGTCCTCCAGCAGGGCCCGAGCCCAGACGTTCGCCGTCAGCTGGTATTCCGCAACGCCGACCCGCTTTCCCTTCAGGTCCGCGGGCGCCCCGATGCGGTCGGTGCGCGCGTAGATCGAGGTGTGCCGGAACGCCCGCGACAGAAAGGCCGGCAGCCCGACGTAAGGGCTGTCGCCCGCCGCCGTCTTCACCGTGAAGCTCGACAGCGACAGCTCGCAGATGTCGAATTCGGCGAAGCGGAACGCGCGAAAAAAGATCTCCTCCGGGCCGAGGTTCATGATGACGGGCTCGACGCCGTCGATGCGCGCGCTGCCGTCGCCCAGAGGGCGGGTGCGGTCGTAGTCGCCGACGGCAACCGAGAGACGAAGCTTCGTCATGCGTACGGGCCCCTTTCGGAGGTGTCATACCCTCCGGGTCTGACACCGCCATGACATCACTGCTTCCTGGCCTCGGGCACCTGGAACAGCTCGGCCAGCTGCTCCTTGGTGAGCGGCGCCTTGAGGAAGTTGAGGGTGATCGCGTCGGCCATCGCGGCGTCGAGCCCCTCGATGCGGTAGGGATCGAGCGCGGCCCGCGTGTAGAACTGCGCAATGGCCTTCCTGGCGAGCCCCTCGTCGATGCCGGAGAAGTCCTTGTAGTGCTTCAGCGCCTCGGGGCTCGCGTACATGTAGTCGAGCGACTCCGTATAGGCGGTCAAGAAGCGCGCGATCACGGGCTTGTCCTTGGCCAGCCGGCCGGCGTTGACAATGACGGTGCGCACCGTCTGATTGCGCGTCGAGGGTACTTCGCTGCCGCGCGCGACGATGCGGATCTTGCCCTCGTTGAGCTCCTTGAGCCCGAACGGCGGCGCCGCCCAGCCCACGTCCACCTGGCCCGACATCACGGCGGTAAGCGTTGCCGGCGGGCTGCCGGTCTTGGCGGGCTGCGACTTGAGGTCGTAGGTCTTGATGAGGCCGAGCACGAGCAGGTTGGTGGACGAGCCCGCGGTGGAATAGGCGATGGTCGTCTTCTCCGTCGCTTCCTTGAGGCTCCGCATCGGGCTGTCGGCCTTGACATACCAGTAGAGGTCATTGGAGCCCACGGTGGCCGAGCCGATCACGCGCACCGGCGCGCCCTTGGCGAACGCCGACATGACGCCGGCGGTGCCGACGCCAACGCCGATGTCGACCGCGCCGGAGATCACGGTCTGCATCGTCTCGCCGGCGCCGGCAGTGTAGGTGAGCTCCAGCGTCAGCCCGCGCTTCTTGAAGATGCCCGCCCGCGAGCCGATCTCGGCGATCGCCGTCTCCCAGTTGCCGCGCTGGCCGATGGCGAGCTTCAGGCTGTCATCCGCGCGCGCCGCCGCCGGCAGGAGCAGCTGCGCCGCCACTGCCAGCAGCCCGATCCACCGTGTTGCACT
>DATBKR010000535.1:0-9554 GCA_036555805.1 Hyphomicrobiaceae bacterium
GTCCACCTTGTCGGCGCCGAAGCGGCAGATCAGCGTGAGCCGGCCCGGCTCGTTGCTCGGATCGAGGATGTCGATCAACCGCAGCAGCTCGTCGGCCTGCAGCGAGGGCCCGCACTTCAAACCGATGGGGTTGACGATGCCGCGGCAGAACTCCACGTGCGCGCCCTCGGGCTGGCGTGTGCGGTCGCCGATCCACAGCAGGTGCGCCGAGGTTGCCACGTGCTGCCCCGTGCCCATGGCCTCGTCGCGCCTGGTCAGCGCCTGTTCGTAGCCGAGCAGCAGGGCCTCGTGGCTCGTGTAGAAGCTGGTGGTGCGCATCTCCAGGGTGTTGTCTTCGGTGATGCCGAGGAGCCGGTTCACCTCCACGGTGCGCTCGATCTCGCGGGCCAGCGCTGCATAGCGCTCCTCGATGGGCGTGCCCTCCATGAACTTGAGCTCCCAGCGCTGCGCGTTGGCGAGCGAAGCATACCCGCCGTCGAGCAGCGCGCGCAGGAAGTTCAGGGTGGCCGCGGACTGCCGATAGGCCTGCAGCTGCCGGCGCGGGTCGGGCACGCGCGCCTCGGCCGTGAACTCCGGCCCGTTAATGATGTCGCCGCGGTAGCTCGGCAGCTCCACCCCGTCCCGGTTCTCTATATCCGATGAGCGTGGCTTGGCGAACTGGCCCGCCACCCGGCCCAGCTTCACCACCCGGCAGTTGCCCTGGAACACCAGGATCAGGGCCATCTGCAGGAACAGCTGGAAGTAGTCGCGGATGTAGTCGGTCTTGTGCTCCCTGAAGCTCTCGGCGCAGTCGCCGCCCTGCAACAGGAAGCTCTTGCCCTCGGCGACCGCGGCCAGCTGGTCCTTGAGCGCCCGCACTTCCTTCACAAAAACGAGAGGCGGGAAGTTGCGCAGGTCCTGCTCGACGGCCTCCAGCACGGCCCGGTCGGGATAGGTGGGCAGCTGGACGACAGGCTTCTCTCTCCAGCTGTCGGGCTTCCAGGTTGCAGGCATTCTCGCCTTCCTCCTCACGCAACGCACGAGACGCGGGCGCCGGCTCGAAACGTGCCCGCGCAACAGACATGGCCGCTGTCTCGGTTTCTGCAGGCGCCTTATAGGCGAACCTCAACGCGTCCGCCACATCGGGTGGCAGCCGGCCGCCCTTCGTGCGCAACGGCTCCTGGTGCGCAGTCTCAGATTCGGTTATATTGACGTTAACGTCAACTTTGCCGGCTTGCCGGTCCAATCCACAAATGGGGGCTGTCATGCTCGACACCGACCGGAGCCGCCCGCAGCCCGCCGCGGCACCGAGCCAGGCGACCGGCGCTGACATCCGCATCGCCGCCGCCGACGGCCTCCCGCTGGCTGCAACGCTGTTCGCGCCGCCGGCAGGCGCCGCGCCGGGAGCCCCGCTCACCGTGATCGCCGGCGGCACGGGCATCGCGCGGCGCTACTACGCCCGCTTCGCGGGCTGGCTCGCCGAGCGCGGCCGGCTCGCCGTCACCTTCGACTACCGCGATACCGGCGGCTCCCGCTCCAGCTCGCTCAAAGGCTCGCAGGTGCGCATGCGCGACTGGTGCGTCCTCGACACCCCAGGAATCATTGCCTGGGCGGCGCGCGAGCACCCCGACCGGCCGCTGCACTGGGTGGGGCACAGCCTCGGCGGCTTCGCCGTCGGCCTCGCCCACAACAACCGCCTCATCGCCCGGCAGCTGAACATCGGCACGCTCAGCGGCTACTGGCGCCACATGGCGGTGCCGGAGCGCTACCGGGTGTGCGTCTTGATGGGGGCGATCGCGCCCCTCGTCATCCGCGCCCGCGGCTATTTCCCCGGTGTACTTATCGGCGGCGAGGACATGCCGGGGCCGGCGTTCCTGGAGTGGCGCCGCTGGTGCCTGTCGCCCGGCTTCCTGTTCGACGACCCGACGCTGCCCGAGGCCGCAAACTTCGCCAGCCTGCGCGCGCCCGTGCGTTTCGGCCAGGTCGAGGACGACCCATGGGGCACGCCGGCCGCGGTCGAGGCCATCGCCGCCCATTTCACCGGCAGCGCCGACCGCTCGTTCTGGCGCATCCGCCTCGCCGATGCTCGCGCCACCCGCATCGGCCACCACGGCTTCTTCCGCTCCGAGCTGCGCGAGACGCTGTGGCCCGCGGCGCTGGCGTGGCTGGACGGATAGGCGGTACACCCGTCATCCCGGAAGTCGAGCCCCGGCCCGCGAGCCGGGGCGAGGCTATCCGGGACCTCCTAAAAGCGAGTCGAACCTTCACGACGTCCCGGATCGGACCGCTGCTCGCGTTCCGCTCGCATCGCCCAGGGAACCCATAACCGGGATGACGGGCGGGGAGGTCAGACGGCAGAGGGCCCAACACCTACCACCGCGCGGCGAACCCTTCCGGTGGCAGGCGCAGGGCATTCGTCAGATACGAGACGGTGCGGTAGAAGCCGGCCAGCAGGAGAAGCTCAAGGATCGCCTCCGCGCTGAAGGCCGCGCGCAGCTCGGCCCACAGCGCGTCGTCGAGCGTGCAGTCGGCGTGCAGGGCGTCGCAGAAGCGGACGAGCAGAGCATCCTGTGGGCTCCAACACGCATCGCCGGGCCCGCCATGCGCCGTGGCGTGCAGCTGCACCGCGTCGAGGCCCGCGCGTTTGGCGAAGAGCGCAGCGTGCACGCCCCACTCGTACTCCGAGCCGCAGCGGGCGGTGACGCGGTGGATCACGATCTCGCGCTGGCGCAGCGTCAGGTGGCCCTTGTCGAGCAGCCCGGCGCCCATGAAGCGCTGGAACAGGCGCTCATCGCGCGCGAGCACGCGGAATAGCAGGAGCGGCGCGATGCCCGGCGGCATCAGCGCGTCGAGGCGGGCCTGGATGTCGGCTGCGTACGGCGGCTCGGCGGGCGCGATGCGCGGTGCCTGCGGCATGGAGGACGTGGAGGACATGAGGGCGGATCTCCTGTGAGGGTCTCCTGTGCTATGCTTTGCTTAGCACGGAACATCGCCGCTATGTCCTCACCCCCGCAGGGCAGAACACCTGTGGGCGGAGGACTGGGCCAAGGCGCTCAAGCGGGGTCAGACCCGCTGGGTCTGACTCCGGCAGACGCGCGCCGCCACCAGCGCGTCGATTACGCGGTCGGCCGCCGCTTCGTCCTCCGCTGAGGAGCCGGCGAGCGGATCGCGCGCGGAGAGCTTGTGGGCGAGCACCAGACGCGCCAGATCGAGGCGGACGGGATCGTCCAATTGCTCGGACTCGCGGGCAAAGAGGGCGGCGGCGGTGGCGTGATAGAGCCCGGTCGCCGCCTGGCGGGCCGCGCGAGCGTCGCCATCCTGCCGGCTGGCGCTGTCGAGAAGGGCCAGGGCGGCATCGAGGCGCTCCCTCAACTGCACGACTACGTCATCAAGTACGGTCGCCATCATCGTGTCGAGGCGCTGAGCCAGGGCGCGGTGCGCCCCGGCCTTGGCCGCGGCCCGCGCCACGTCCAGGGCGATGATGTTGGTCGTGCCCTCCCAGATCGAGCCCAGGTGCGAATCGCGCAGCAGGCGCGGCTCGATCCACTCCTCGATGTAGCCGTTGCCGCCGCGCATCTCCATGGCGTCGCCCGTCACATGCCGCGCGTCGCGGCACGCGCGCAGCTTGATGAGCGGCGTGAGGATGCGGCGCAGCGCCTGCGCCTCCGCCTCGCCGGCGTCGGCGCGGTCGAGACAGTCCGCGGTGAACAGCGCCACGCTCAGGGCTTCCTCCGCCGGCAGGATCATCTTGATCAGCTGCCGCCGCACCAGGGGCAGATCGATCAGGCGTTCGCCGAACGCGCGCCGGCCCAGCGCCACGGTGAGCGCCTCGTGCACGGCGCGCCGCATCAGGCCGGCCGAACGCACGCCGTTCGACAGGCGCGACTGGTTGACCATCTCGGTCATCTGCCTGAAGCCCTGGCCGAGGTCGCCCACCAGCCAGGCGGCGGCGCCTTCGAGCACGATCTCGCCGGAGGCCATGGCGCGGGTGCCGAGCTTGTCCTTCAGGCGCACGATGCGATAGCGGTTGGGCGCGCCCGACGGCAGCATTCGCGGCATCAGGAACAGGCCGAGCCCGGAGGTGCCGCCTGGAGCGCCGTCAGGCCGCGCCAGGACCAGCGCCAAATCCGCGCCGGCGTTGGAGCAGAACCACTTGTCACCGTAGAGCAGCCAGTGATCGCCGAAGCGCACGGCCCGCGTCTGCGTGGCCCCCACATCGGAGCCGGCGAAGCGCTCGGTCATGAACATGGCGCCCTGCAGCTGGCTCTCGAAGTCCTCCGCCAGGAGACCCGGCAGGTAGCGCTCCACCAGTTCGGGGGAGGCGAAACGGCGGATGGTGCGGGTCAGGCTGTCGGTCATGCTGACCGGACACATCAGGCCGAACTCGGACTGGGCGAAGAGATAGGTGAGCGCGTATTTGCTGGCGGCCGACAGCGGCTCGGGCCAGCCCAGCGCCGGCCGGTGCGAGACGGCGGCCATGGCGAGCTCGCCGAAGGCGAGATGCTCCATGTCCCGGTAGGCCGGCGTCTTGGCGATGATCTGGCGGTCCTCGCCCTGCCGGTCGCGCGGCTCCAGGCGCGGCGGCATCTTGTCGGCCTCGCGCGCGAGGTCGTCGAGCGCACCGCCGACGAGGCCGCCCAGGCGCGCGAAATGGGGCTGCATGTGGGCGAATTCGGGCGCACGCAGATAGAGGCCCAGCAGCGCCTTCAGCGACCGGTCGGAATGATAGAAGTCGAGCCCGCGCGACTCCGGCGAAGAGGAGGTCATCGGGGTTTCCTAGTCCGCCCTCGCCACGTCCAGCCGGTGCACGATGCCCCGGGTCTCGCCGTTGAGCGCGGGGTAGCGCTGCAAGACGAGCGGGTCGTGGCCGGGGATGACGCGGCGCGGCGATCCTCCGGCGAGCGCCACGAGCTTCTGGTAGCCTGCCAGCACGTCGGCGATGTCCACGGTGATCGGAAACACCTTCCCCTTCTCGAAATTCTCGTAGAAGTGCGAGGCGTCGGAGGCCAGAACCACCGGGCCATTGGCGGTCGCCACGCGCAGGCATTGCAGGCCGCGGCTGTGGCCGCCCACCTTGTGCACGGTCACCCCCGGAGCGATCTCGGCGTCGCCGTCGTGGAAGATCACGCGCCCCGAATAGACGTTCTTCACCATCTCGCACACGTGATCGACGGTGAACGGGTGGCGCAGGAAGGCATGGCACATGCATGGCCCCGTCGCATAGGCCATCTCGGCCGCCTGCAGGTGGAAGCGCGCCCTCGGGAACGCGCTCAGAGTGCCGGCGTGGTCGTAGTGCAGGTGCGTGATTACCACCTGCTCGATGCCGCCGGCCGCGATGCCGATCTGCTCCAAGGCGGCGGCCGGCGCCCGGATCACCCTGCGCCCGCGCTTGGCGCCCTCCACCGCATCGAAGCCGGTATCGACCACGATGGTGCGCTGGCCGTTGCGGATAACCCAGACGAAGTAGTCGATCGGGTGCGGCTGGTCGTGGTCGTCGGCCGCGATGAAGCTCTCGAAGCGCTTGCGTTGCGTGTACTCGGCATATTTCAGCGCCAGGATCTCGTAGCGGTCGCTGCCGATCGGGCTGGTCATGGGCATCTCCTCCTCCGCCGGTCGCCTGGGAGGGAGAATTGCGCATTTCGAGCCCCGGTGCCATCGCCGGACGGCGAGATGCCGGACGGCGAGACCTCGCTCGCGGCCGGCGGCGCACGAGGACGGCGGCGCCGGGACAATCCACCGCCGCCGCCCGCAGTCCGTATTCCACGGGTGCGTCCGGGCGCCGTTCGCCACGGGGCGCTTGCTTCGTCAAACCTTCATACTACGATGCGACCTTGACCGATGACTTGGCGTGCCCGCTTGGCATGCCCATGTAACGGCATGGAACGCCGGGAACGGCTGGTCGCACTTGATGAGCAGACGGCAGGTCGCATGGCGCTGAATGTCTCGTTCCTGCAGGAGTTGCTGAACTCGGTTGCCGAGCAGAGCCGCCAGTTCCTGCCGCGCTCGCTGCGCGGCTCCGGGCGCGAGGACGACATCACCGAGCTCGCGAGCGCGCTCAGCTCAAACCGCGGCGAGGCCTCGGGCGTCGCTCTCGCGCGCGAGTTGCTGCGCCGCTACCGCAGCCTCGGTCCGGCCGAGCGGCTCGCCTTCCTCAAATACCTCACGCGCACCATGCAGCCCGATCCCGACGAGGTGGCGCGCGCCGCCAAGGCCTACCTGTCCGGCCCCGACACCGTCAGCCTGCGTGCGCTGCAGCGCGCGGTCGAGAGCCCGCGACTGGAGTTCTTCCGCCGCCTCAACTTGGCGCCGGGCGCCACCGCCGAGATCGTGGCCATGCGCCGCGACCTCATGAAGACCGGCGATCCGTCGCTCGCTCCGCTCCACAGCGACCTGCGCCACCTGCTGGCGTGGTGGTTCAACCGCGGCTTCCTGGTGCTGCGCCGCATCGACTGGCATACGCCCGCCACCATCCTCGACAAGATCATCGCCTACGAGGCAGTGCACGAGATCCAGGGCTGGGACGACCTGCGCCGGCGCCTCGACCCGGACGACCGCAGCTGCTTCGCCTTCTTCCATCCCTCGCTCATCGACGAGCCTCTGATTTTCGTCGAGGTGGCGCTGATGGACGACGTGCCCGGCGCCATCGGCGATGTGCTGAGCGAGGCGCCCAAGAACGGCATCGGCAACCCCGGTACCGCGGTGTTCTATTCCATCTCCAACTGCCAGGAGGGCCTGCGCGGCATCTCGTTCGGCAACTTCCTGATCAAGCAGGTGGTGGAAGATCTGGTAAAGGAGCGGCCGAGCCTCAAGACATTCGTGACGCTGTCGCCGGTACCCAACTTCGCCGACTGGCTCGACGCGGCGCTGGCGGGCGCCGACAGCGCCCGCCTCGTGACGCCCGACGAACGCGAGCGGCTCGCCGTGCTGCCCGATCCCGACTGGCCGGCCAGCGAGGCGGTGGCGGAGGCCCTGAAGCCCGTCCTGCTGCGGCTGGCGGCGCACTACTTCCTCACCGAGAAGGCCGGCGACGGGCGTCCGCTCGACCCTGTGGCGCGCTTCCATTTGGGCAATGGTGCAAGGCTGGAGCGCATCAACTGGCTGGGCGACATCTCCCCCAGAGGGCTCAAGGAGGCGCACGGCCTGATGGTGAACTACCGCTATGAGATCAAGGACATCGAGAAGAACCACGAGGCCTACGCCAACGACGGCGTGGTGGCCGCCTCGCGCCAGGTGCACGCGCTCCTGAAGCGCGCCAAGCCGCGCCGGGAGCCGGCCGGCACCGCCAGGACCAAGCTGCTGCAGATCGCCCGCCTGCGTCCCCCTAAGCCCCCCATCGAGCAGCCGGAAGGGGCGTAGCCGCCCCCGCCCGGGCCCGTCGCCGCCGCGCTAGTGCCCGCCGGGCAGCGATCTCACGTCGATCTCCGTGGGAGGCTGGCCCTCGCGGCTGCGTTCGACCATGGCCTCGTAGGCCCGTTCGAGATTGCGGCAGAAGCGCGCCGTGTCGAAGAGCGGGGAATTCCCGCGCCCGTCCTCGATGCGCCGCCTCAAGTCGGCAAGCATGGGCTTGTCCCTGGCCAACCGGATCGCAAGCGCCTGATAGTCCTCGGCATTGGCGGTGATGAGCTCCGGCACGCCTATGGTCGCGAGCAGGCTGCCGCACACGCGCGAGGCGAAGCTGCGACCGGCGCGCGCGAGAATGGGGGAGCCCGCCCACAGCGCATCGCTGGCGGTGGTATGCGCGCCATATGGAAAGGTGTCGAGATGCAGGTCCGGCACAGCATTGCGGGCCAGATGCTGGCTGTGGTTGACGAAGTCCGCAAAGATGAGGCGCTCTGGCGCAACCCCGCGCCGCTCGGCCTCGCGGCACAGATTGCGCTCTGCGTCGGCCCCCGACTTGATGAGCCAAAGCACGCTGCCCTCGATCTCGCGCAGGATGCGCATCCACTGGTCGAAGACCTGCGGCGTTAGCTTCTTTGCGTGGTTGAAGCTGCAGAACACGAAGCCATCCGCGGGAAGCCCGCAGCTGACTCGGGTTGGCGGACTTGAGGGGATCGTCTGCTTGCTGTCTGTGCACCAGTAGCAGTCGGGCAGGATGGCGAGTCTCTCTGCGGCCGATGTTCGCAGGTCGCCGTCGGCGACGAACTGATCGGCGATGGTGTAGTCGATACCCCCGATGCCCGATGGTCCGGGAAAGCCCAGGTAGCTCGCTTGGATCGGCGCCACGCGCTGCAGGAAGATGCCCGGTCGACAATGCGCCGTGTGACCCATCAGGTCGACCGCGATGTCGAGCTCCATCTCGCGCATGGCCGAGACGATGTCGTCGATGGGCGCATCGTGCACATGCAGGATCCTGTCGAAGGCCGCCATGATGCGCTGGCGCTCCGGGCTCTTGTCGTCCTCACCGAGCGAGACCCCGACCACCTCAAAGCGGTCGCGGTCATGGTGCTCAAAGACCCCGGTAATGACCGCCGTCATGGGATGCCGGCGAAAGTCGGCGCTCACGTATGCCACGCGGATCCTGCCCGTGTTGCGTGCGGTCCGCTTGGCTGCGAGCGGGGTCTTCATAGGTGCCGCGTGCAGCTTGGTCTCCAACTCCGCGAAGCGTCGATGCAGGAGTCCATCATCGGACCAGATCAGGCTGAAGAACGCCATGCCGACGATGGTGCGGTCTCGCTCCGCCAGCTCGCGCAGCCGCGCGAGCCAAGGCTCATGGGCTTGCCAGTCGCAACATATCTGCTGGCTCATGGCCAGAAGCGACTGGCCGGTCACTGAGGTCGGGTCGAGCGCGAGGAGACGCTCGCAGGCCTGACGCACGCACTTGAAGTCCTCGACGCTGAAAAATGCGATGGCGAGGTTGGTGCAGGTGCCGGCTTGCCGTGGATTGAGCCTCAGCGCTGCGTGGTATTCTTGGATCGCCTGCTCCCGCCTCTTCAGCGCAAGCAGCGCGTTGCCGTAGGAGAGCCGCCCCTCCGGAATGTTCGGCCACCGGCTCACCGCATGGCGCAGAACGTCGGCCGCCTCGTCATAGTGGCGGGCCAGCAGCAGGGCTGTGCCCAGGTTGAGGCGCGGCCCGGGCGCGGAGAGGTCGATGTCCGCGGCCCGGCGCAGATAGCCGATCGCTTCCTCGTGCCTGCCCATCTGGGAGGCTACCGCTCCAAGCAACTCCAGCGCCGGCGCAGACCGGGGGGACAGCCGCAATTCCTTGAGGAGCTTGGTTCTGGCTTCCGCCAAGCGTCCGGTGTGCAACAACTCAGCAGCGGCCTGAAGGCGCGTCTTCATCTCTCGAAAGGTCCAAAGCTGGGGAATAGCGGACGTAGCGTTCTGCGCCGAGCCCTTCAGATCCTCTTGGGCTGATCGATACCGCCTGTTATGCGGTGGCGCCAGACCTTGCGCACCAGCATGATGATGCCGGGCAGGAACACGAGATCGGCCAAGAGCGAGGCGATGAGCGTGGTCCCGCACACGAAGCCGAAGATGCGCAGGGACGGCAGGTCGGAGAACACCGTCACGCCCAGGCCGAAGGCCAGCACCAGCGTGGTGAGGATGATGGCCGGCCCCACCAGCACGCGGGCGTT
>DATBKR010000536.1:0-1868 GCA_036555805.1 Hyphomicrobiaceae bacterium
CACCAACGCCCCGAGCCTGCGCCGCGTGTTCAACCTCACGGGCACGGTGCTGCACACGAACCTGGGCCGCGCGCTGCTGCCCGAGGCCGCCATCGCCGCGGCGGTGCAGGCGATGCGCTCGGCCGTCACGCTGGAGTTCGACCTGGGCGGCGCCGCGCGCGGCGAGCGCGACGACCATGTGCGCGGGCTCATCCGCGAGCTGACCGGCGCGGAGGACGCCTGCGCCGTCAACAACAACGCCGCGGCGGTGCTCCTCGCGCTCAACACGTTCGGCGCCGGCAAGGAAGCCATCGTCTCGCGCGGCGAGCTGATCGAGATCGGCGGCTCGTTCCGCATGCCCGACATCATGGCCCGCGCCGGTGCGCGCCTCGTCGAGGTGGGAACCACCAACCGCACGCATCTCGGGGACTACGAGCAGGCGATCGGGCGGGACACCGGCCTCATCCTCAAGGCGCACACCTCCAACTACCTGATCCAGGGCTTCACCAAATCGGTGCCGGAGGCAGAGCTGAGCGCGCTGGCCCGCGCCAGGGGCATCCCCTTCATCCACGACCTCGGCTCCGGCGCCCTCGTCGACCTCGGCCGCTACGGGCTGCGCCCGGAGCCCACGGTGCGCGCGGCGCTCGCCGAGGGTGCGGACCTCGTCACCTTCTCGGGCGACAAGCTGCTGGGCGGGCCGCAGGCCGGCATCGTCGCCGGCAGTCGGGATCTCATCGCTCGCGTCGCCAGGAACCCCATGAAGCGCGCGCTGCGCCTCGACAAGGTGCGCCTCGCGGCCCTGGAGGCCACGTTGCGCCTCTACCGAGACCCCGACAGCCTGCCGCAGACGCTGCCCACGCTGCGCGCCTTCGTGCGCCCCCGCGCCGAAATCGCGGCCGTGGCCGAACGCATGCGGGGCGCCTTGGCCAACGCCGCCGGCCAGGATTACGCCGTCTCCGTCATCGAGTGCGCCAGCCAGATCGGCTCCGGCGCCCTGCCGCTGGAGACGCTGCCCAGCGCCGGCCTCGCCATCGCGCCCCTAGTCGCCAAGGGGGTCGGCACCCGCCTGGAGGCGCTCGCCGCCGCCTTCCGCGGCCTGCCCATCCCGGTGATCGGCCGCGTCAAGGACGGCGCCCTCGTCCTCGACCTGCGCTGCCTCGACGACGAGGCGAGCTTTCTCGACCAGCTCGGCCGGCTCAGGGTCCAGGCCAAGGAGGTGGTGCCATGATCGTCGGCACCGCCGGCCATATCGACCACGGCAAGACCGCGCTGATCGGCAGGCTCACCGGGATCGACACCGACCGTCTGAAGGAGGAGAAGGCGCGCGGCATCTCCATCGACCTCGGCTTCGCCTACTGGCAGCGGCCGAACGGCGCCACCATCGGCTTCGTCGACGTGCCGGGCCACGAGGGCCTGGTGCACAACATGCTGGCGGGCGCGACGGGCATCGACTTCGTGCTGCTGGTGGTGGCCGCCGACGATGGCGTCATGCCCCAGACGCGCGAGCACGTCGCGATCATGGACCTGCTGGGCCTCACCCGCGGCGTCGTCGCCCTCAACAAGTGCGACCTCGCAGGCGCCGAGCGGCGCGCCGCCGCCATCGCCGGCATCGAGGCCGTGCTGGCCAGCACCGGCCTGGCGGGTGCTCCCATTGTGCCGGTCTCAGCCGTCACCGGCGAGGGTCTGCCCGAGCTGACGGCGCATCTCGACGAGGCGGCGCTGCTGGCGACTGCGCGCCCGAAGGAGGCACTGTTCCGCCTCGCCGTCGACCGCTCCTTCACCCTCGCCGGCCTCGGCACCGCCGTCACGGGCACCGTCCTCTCCGGCTCGGTGCGGCTGGAGGACCGCGTTGTCGTCAGCCCGTCCGGCCTGGAGGCCCGCATCCGCTC
>DATBKR010000537.1:0-2127 GCA_036555805.1 Hyphomicrobiaceae bacterium
GGGTGGATCATGCTCGACCGCAAGGACCAGGACCCGGCGGGGTCGGGCACGGTGATCGAGGACAACATCGCTACCGCGATCACCAGCGATGACGGCTCGACCGCCGCCGAACAAGACCACAACCTCGTCCGCCGCCAAGTCGGCAGCGGTGACTCCCTCGGCACTCCGACATTCGTGGGCGGTGCGGATCCGACCACGTGGGCAGGGTTCCAGCTCGCCCCTGGCTCCGCGGGCACGGGGTTCGCGAGCGACGGCCTCAACGCCGGCATTCGCTCCTCCTACTGAGTCGCGTCGCTCAGGCGCGCGCCGTCGGACCGTAGTAGTCGCGGCGCCGCAGCACGCTCGTCATCGCACGCGCCTGCACGACGGTCTTCCAGATCAGGTACCAGGGAGCGATCACGAGCGAGAGCCATGTGCGCAGGCTGGCTCGAGCCTGGATGAGACCAGTGACGAGGGCCATGACGAGCACGAGAAAGCCGATGCCGAAGACAGCCGCGACCGTCATGGCGCCGGCGGCGAGGGCCAGCAGGCAACCGAGCAGGACTGAGAGCGCCGAGGGTGCGAACGGCGGCACCGCGAGGACCCACGCGGCCTCGAGACACGCCGCATCGCGGTGCATGAAGCCGCGCCCAAGCAGCTGCGGTATGTACGCGCGCGCGGCGGCGATCCGCCCCGCTTCGTAGCGCACCTTCTGCCCGCCGAATGCGCCCCAGCTGCTCGCGCCCTGCGAGCGGACACGGGCACGATCGACGTGGCGGCAGCGGTGTCCATCCAGCAAGAGGTCGAGGGTGAAGAACAGGTCCTCGGAGGCGGGGGCGCCGAAGCTGTGAGCCAGGGCGACCTCGCGCCGGATGGCCATGCCGGTGCCCCTGAGGCGGACCGGGAGCCCCAGTCGCTGACGGCCGCGCGGGAGCGTGATGCCCTGGATCGTGAAGGCAGCCACCGCGGCCTGGGCCGCCATGCTGCGGCCGTCGCCGCTCTCGCTGCGCGCCTGCACGGCGGGGACCCCCGGCCTTAGGGCCGCCTGGCACGCCTGGAAGAAGCCGGGCTCGATCAGCGAATCCGCGTCGAGCATCGCCACGACGTCCCAGTCGAGCTCGCGGGCGTGGTCGAGACCCGCCTGTCGGGCGGCCGCGCGTCCCGGCGGCTCGTCCTCTCCGCGCTCGAGCACGTCGGCGCCGGCCGAGCGCGCTATCTGGGCGGTCGCGTCGGTGCAGCGATCCGCCACCACGAGCACGCGATCGCCAGGACGGCAGTCAGCGAAGATGGCGGCCAGCGTTGCACCGATCCCCTGGGACTCGTTGTGGGCCGGAATCAGCACCAGGAACCGCAGCGCCGAGGCGTCGGGGAGCGAGGGCTCTCTATAGAACCATGACGCCACGGCGACCAGGCCGAGATGGGCCGCTGCACACAGTCCGGGGAGTCCGACGATGATCGCCGCGGCCAGCAGAAAAAAGTCCACCGACACATCAACGATCGGCGGCCCGCTCGGCTTCCGGCTGCCCAAAAAGGCGCCCGAGTCCATCCATTTTCCGCACTCGATCTACCCCAATCCCGGGGATACACTGCCGTGGTGCCGCAGGACCGTACGCCTCGACGCCGACTGCCCAGGGCTGCGGCGCTCGCCGCGATAGGGCTCGTGTGCGTCGGCATCGTGGCCGCCGTGGCGCTCGGCCGAGGCAGCGACCGCCACGGCGGCCTTACCACCGGTGGCGTGGCCGCGAAGCAGCGCTCAGGGGGAGCCGACCCGGACCACGACGGGCTGAGCAACCGGCGCGAGAAGCGCCTGCACACCAACCCTCGCCGTCGCGACACCGACGGCGATCACGTTCCCGACAACTTCGAGGTCGCCCTCCACAGCAACCCGCGGAACAAGCACAGCGTTCCCCGGCCGGCGGGCCGACGTCCTCTGGGCAAGGCGCACTGCTCCAAGACCGCGACGCCGGCCAACTTCCAGCAGCAGCTGAACGCGACACCCAATCGCGGGACGTTGTGTCTTTCGTCTGGTGATTATGGGGTGTGGCGTGGGACGGGTCGGTCGGTGGTGGTGCGGGCGGCTGATGGGGCGTCGGTGTCGATGGGGTTTGAGTTTGGTGCGGGGGATCGTGGTTTTACGTTGGAGGGTGT
>DATBKR010000538.1:0-7373 GCA_036555805.1 Hyphomicrobiaceae bacterium
CCATGGAATTCACCGATTCGGTGAGATCCTTCCAGGTGCCCGCCACGCCGTAGACGTCGGCCTGGCCGCCGAGCCGCCCTTCGGTACCCACCTCGCGCGCCACGCGCGTCACCTCGGAGGCGAAGCTTCGCAGCTGGTCCACCATCGTGTTGATGGTGTTCTTGAGCTCGAGCACCTCGCCCTTCACGTCCACCGTGATCTTCTTCGAGAGGTCGCCGGTCGCCACGGCCGTGGTCACGTCCGCGATGTTCCGCACCTGGCCCGTGAGGTTGCCGGCCATGGAGTTCACCGAGTCGGTCAAGTCCTTCCACGTGCCCGACACGCCCTGCACGTCGGCCTGGCCGCCCAGCCTTCCTTCCGTTCCCACCTCGCGCGCCACGCGCGTCACCTCGGAAGCGAAGCTGCGGAGCTGGTCCACCATCGTGTTGATGGTGTTCTTCAACTCCAGCACCTCGCCCTTCACGTCCACCGTGATCTTCTTGGAGAGGTCGCCCGCGGCCACCGCCTTGGTCACGTCCGCGATGTTGCGCACCTGGGCCGTGAGGTTGCCGGCCATCGAGTTCACCGAGTCGGTCAAGTCCTTCCAGGTGCCCGACACGCCCTGCACGTCGGCCTGGCCGCCGAGCCTGCCCTCGGTTCCCACCTCGCGCGCCACGCGCGTCACCTCGGCGGCGAAGGAGCGGAGCTGGTCCACCATGGTGTTGATGGTGTCTTTGAGCTCCAACAGCTCGCCCTTCACGTCGACGGTGATCTTCTTCGACAGGTCGCCGCGTGCGACGGCAGTCGTGACGTCGGCGATGTTGCGCACCTGCGCCGTCAGGTTGCCGGCCATGGAGTTGACGCTGTCAGTTAGGTCCTTCCAGGTGCCCGAGACACCCTGCACGTCGGCCTGGCCGCCGAGCTTGCCCTCGGTTCCCACCTCGCGTGCCACGCGCGTCACCTCGCCGGCGAAGGTGCGAAGCTGGTCCACCATGATGTTGATGGTGCGCGCCGTGCGCAGGAATTCGCCTTCCAGGGGGCGCCCATCCACCTCCAGCGCCATGCTCTTGGAAAGGTCGCCTTGGGCCACCGCGCCGATGACGCGGGCCACCTCGCTTGAGGGGTGCACCAGGTTCTCGATGAGCGAGTTGATGGAGTCCACCGAGTCGCGCCAGAAACCCGTAACGTCGCCCAGAGAGGCGCGCTGCTTGAGCTTGCCTTCCTTGCCCACTACCCGGCTGAGGCGGGCCAGTTCGAGGCGCTTGCGGGCGTTGAGCTCGACCAAGTCGTTGAAGGCGTCGGCCACCTTGCCCGTCACGCCGGGCCAGTCGAGCGGCAGCCGCGCGGTGTCGTCGCCGCGCCTCACCGCCAGCAGGGCATCGAGCACCGCTACGGTCTGATCGGCGTTCAAAGCCACGCCCGGCGCGCCGGTGCGGCCGGTGCGCGGACGCAGTCGGCAATGCAGCGTCGTGCCGTTGCCGGCCCGCTGGCTCGCCACTTGGTTGAAGAGTCTGGCGACCTCGCCTGCCGTGCCGCTCCAATCCTCCGGCAGCCGCACCGATTCGTCGCCGGCGTTGAGACCTTGCAGGGCGCGCAGCACCGCACGCAACTCCGCGTCCACATCCGTTAGCGTCGTGTGCAATGGACCCCCCTTCGTGGGCACCCCAGGCATAATAAAAGTGTACACTTAACGCGCTGGTTGGCGTTGAGTTCCCCTGCGGACACCCGATCGAATCGCGCTCCGCGTCTTCCTGGCCATGCCGCGGGGCTTCACGGCCGTTTGCCGCAGCCGCCGACTCGTGTCCTCAATGGGGTGACTCTCTCCCGTCCCAGTCGGAGCGGCCGCGTGCGGCCACGCCAAGTCTGCCAGTGTCCGGCCTCCCGTGCCCATCGCCATTACGCCCTCCCCGCCCACAGGACGCCCATGATCTGGCTCGGGGTCCTCCTGCTCGGGCTGGTTTCCGGCACGCTGTCCGGGATCGTGGGCTTCGGCGCCTCGATCATGCTGATGCCGCCGCTGGTGCTGGCGTTCGGGCCGCAGGAGGCGGTGCCCATCATGGCCATCGCCGCCCTCATGGCCAACCTCGCCCGCGTGCTGGTGTGGTGGCGCGAGGTTGACTGGCGTGCCAACGCCTACTACTGCGCGACGGCGGTGCCGTGTGCGGCGCTGGGCGCGCGCACGCTGTTGCTGCTCAACCCGCACATCGTGGAAGGCATCCTGGGGGCCACGTTCATCGTCATGATCCCCGCGCGGCGCTGGCTCATGGGGCGGGGGCTGCGCGTCAGCGCCTGGCAGCTGACACTGGTCGGCGCGGCCATCGGCTTCCTCACCGGGATGGTCGCTTCGACCGGTCCGATCAACACGCCCTTTTTTCTCGCCTACGGTCTCGTCAAGGGTGCCTTCCTGGCCACCGAGGCGCTGGGCTCCATGGCTATCGGCCTCGCCAAGGCGCTGGTGTTCCGGCGCTTCGATGCGCTGCCCGTGGAGACCGTGGTGCGCGGGCTCATCGTCGGGGCCTCGCTGATGATCGGCTCGCGCCTCGCCAAGGGCTTCGTGCTGCACCTCGATGCCGGCCAGTTCCGCCTGATCATGGACCTGCTGCTCGCCGGCGCCGGTCTGATCCTGCTGTGGAGCGCGTTGTTACAATAGGTCGGACTTCAACCTTCCTCTCCCGCCCGGCCGCCGTTTCGGCTAGGCTCAAGGCTTCGGGCACCATTTGTCGGGCAGCATTCGCAAAGCAGCGCGCCATGCGCACGGACGGCAAGCACTCCCTCAAGGATACCCTGGCAGTCTCGCTCATCAAGACGGCGATGATCGAGAAGAAGATGACGCAGGCCGAACTGGCCGACGCCGCTGACATCCACGAGAAGACCATTCAGAACCTGCTCGCCGGCCGCCCCGTGCGCGACCAGACCCTGTTCGACGTGTGCATGGTGCTGGGGCTCGACTTCGACCGGGTGAAGGGCGCCCAGGCCGGCAACGGGCGCGCGCGCCGCGACGCCCCCGATCCCAACGGCGCCGTGGAGGGGCGCGCCGCGCCGGAATACATGGGCGCTTACACCCGCGCCGGGGTTGAGAATTACATCGGCAGCTATCTCACCCTGCGGCCGTCGTTTTCGGTGCCGGACGGGGTGATGGCCTACCGCACCGACATCAGCTGGGACGATGAGTGGCCGAGCCTCCTGTTCCAGGAGCGCGACCGGCCCGACACGCCGTTCCTGCACCGCGGCCGGGTGTATATCCCGACCTCGTCCTCCTACATCCACCTGGTCTCGCTCACCAAGGGGGCGATGCGCATGGTGATGGTCTCGCAGCTGGGCCCAGCCGGGCAGATGCGCGGCCTCGTCACCACGCTGCACAAGCAGCGCGCCGCCTTCGTGCCGGTGAGCGCCCCCATCGTCTACGTGACGCGCGACGACTTCGCCGGCCTGGAGCTGGGCGAGATCCCCGCCGCCCGCGCCACCTCCCTGGGCTACCGCCAGGCCATCGACGAGGTCACCGACCAGGGCTACGCGCGCCTGATCGGGCGTTGAAGGCCGTGGTGCCCTCGCTCGGCTTGGATGTTGCTTGCCGCAATGATAAATGTTCTCCATGACCAGAGCTGAAATCGAGGCTGTCCTGGATCGCGTGCGGGGCTGGCCGCCAAGGCGGCAGGCTGACCTTGCCCGCATTGCGCTCGCGATGGAAGTGCAGGATGCCGGGGTGGAGCCCGAGGATAAAGCGACACGGAGTGCGGTTCTGGAGGGGCTTTCCCAGGCGAAGCGACGCAAGTTTGCGAGCGACAAGCGCATCCAGGAGATTTGGAAGAAGTTCGGCCTGTGAAGGTCCGCTACACCGAGCGCGCCGCCGCCGACCTTGAGGCCATCCAAGCGTATATTGCCGAACACAATCCTTCTGCAGCCATGGCGGTTGGGCGCCGTATTAAGGAAGCGATTGAGCTTCTCATGGATTTCCCGCATCTGGGCCGACCAAGCCGCATCGGGAAAGCCAGAGTGCTGCAGGTCGCCCGTAGCCCCTACGCGGTCTACTACACTGTGCGAGGCCGCGCCCGAGAGGTCGTCATCGCCCATATTCGCGATGGACGGCGGCGTCCCCTGCGGCACCTTTGACCTGAACCGGCCCCCAGGCCCGCGAGCGGTCCCATGCAGTGTCAGGAGATTATTAACGTTGACAGGGTCATGAACGCTGTTGATGGTGACCCGGAAAATGCCACTTTCCACAGGTATTCCACAAGCTATCCCGTCATTCGTGGCGCGCCAGTCGGGGGTCTACGGTATGGCCACTCGCGGGACATCCAGCGCAGTCTGGATGTCGCTTCTTGCTGCAGGTCTGATGCTCCTGGCCGCAACCGCGGCATCGGCCCAACAGGCCGCCTTCAGCCAGTCCGGCAGCCCGGCGCCGGCCCCGACCAGGCCCGGAGCCCCCCTCCCCGGTGACAGCGCCCGCACGCGCTTCATCATTGGCCTGGAGCGCTCCGTGGACTTCAAGGTCTCGGCGCTCACCCATCCCCATCGCGTGCTCATCGACCTGCCCCAGGTGCGGCTGGACCTGCCCAACCCTCCGGGCGACACGCCGGTCGGCGTGGTGAAGGCGTTCCAGGCGGGCGTCTCCGCCCCCGGCCGCATCCGTGTCGTCATCGACGTGACCGAGCCCGTTGTCGTCGAGAAATCCGCCATCGAGAAATCGCCGGACGGCAAGCTGGACCGGCTGGTGCTCGATATCGTCGCCGCCAGGGCCTTGCGGCTCGGCCGGGAAGCAAGCACAGCAGGCATCGGAAACCTGCAGCCGCCGGTGCCCAGGCCCGCCGTACCCCCCCAGAGACGTGCGGCCGGCTCCTACAAGTCGGTGATCGTCATCGATCCCGGACACGGCGGCGAGGACTCGGGCGCCACGAAATTCGGCACGATCGAGAAGGATATCGTGCTCTCCTTCAGCCTCAAGCTGCGCGACAAGCTGGCCGCCACCGGCTTCTACAAGGTGCTGATGACGCGCGACCGGGACGTGTTCATCCCGCTCGACGCGCGGCGGACCTTCGCCGAGCGCCACCAGGCGGCGCTGTTCATCGCCATCCACGCCGACTACACCGACCGGGCCAGTGCGCGCGGGGCCACCATCTATTCGCTGCGCCCGCACGTCGCCGATGCCCTGCGCCGCGCCGCGGAGAGCGAGGCGCGGGAAACGGTGCTGTCGGGCAAGCAGGTGGCGCTGGCCAAGCAGGCCGACGCCGACGTTGACGCGCTGCGCGGCATCCTCGCCGACAAGGCCCGCGACCTGATCGAGCGCAACCAGATGCGCACGAGCGTGCTGGCGCGCTCGGTGATCGACTTCATCGGCGCCAGCACCAATTTGATGGACAATCCCGACCGCAACGCCGCGTTCGTGGTGCTCAAGACCGCCAAGGTGCCGGCCATCCTGCTGGAGCTGGGCTATATCACCAACGTGAAGGATTCCGAGCAGCTCAACTCCGACCGCTGGCGCGACAAGGTCTCCGCCTCCGTGGTTACGGCGATCAACCAGTACATGCATCACTGCATCGACATGGCGCAATGCTAGTGACAGGGATTAGGGATTAGGTTTTAGGGATTAGGCAGACAGCCCGGATCGAGTGCCCTAGTCCCTAATCCCCAATCCCTGATCCCTGCAATGATCGTCCTCAACGGCATCAGCGACGTGCCCCCGGCTGCCCGCGGCGGCGCGTTCGCCGTCGGCACCTTCGACGGCGTGCACCGCGGCCACCAGGCCCTGTTGCAGGCCGCCAAGGAGCGAGCCTCGGAGCTCGGCGCACCGGCCGGTGTCATCCTGTTCGAGCCGCAGCCGCGCGAATTCTTCGAGCCCGGCAAGCCGCACTTCCGCCTGACGCCGCTCCGGCGCAAGATCGAGCTCTTCGAGCAGTTCGGGCTCGATGTGGCCGTCGTTCTGACCTTCGATGCCGCGCTGGCCGGGCTGACTGCTCAGGAATTCGTCGAGCGCATCGTCGCCGGCGCTCTGGCGGCCCGCCATGTCGTCATCGGCTACAACTTCCGCTTCGGCAAGGCGCGGACGGGCGACACGGAGACGATGCGCCGGGCCGGCAATGCGCTCGGCTTCGGCGTGACGGTGGTGCCGCAGGTGGGGGAGGGCGCCACGGTGTTCTCGTCCGGGGCCGCCCGCGCTGCGCTGGCGCGCGGCGACGTGGCGTGCGCGGTCGAGATCCTGGGCCACTGGTGGCGCGTCTCCGGCCCGGTCGTCGGCGGCTTCAAGCGCGGGGCCGGGCTGGGGTTTCCCACCGCCAACATCGCGCTGGCGCCGGGCACCGACCTGGCGCACGGCATCTACGCCGCGCGGGTGTATGCGGACGGCCGCGCCTTCGCCGGCGCGGCCTACCTCGGCACCCGGCCGACGTTCGACGACGGGGCGCCGATGCTGGAGGTGTTCCTGCTCGGCTTCGACGGCGACCTCTACGGCCGCGAGATCGCCGTGGAGTTCATCGACTATATCCGCGGCGACGCCAGGTTCGACTCGATGGAGGCCCTGAAAGCGCAGATCGCGAAGGACTGCGCCGAGGCGCAGGCGATCCTGGATGCCGCGCCGACCCACCCGCTCGTGAAGGGCAGTAAGGCAAGAGGGCAATAGGGCAGTGGGCGCTGGGCTTACTCGCACTTCCTCACTGCCTTATTGCCCTTCACAGGATCGCGCGACACCGCTACAAAGGCGCCCCATGTCGCCATTGAGGCCTCAGCTGAGACGAATTATAGGCCCGGCCGCCCGGAACTAGGTCCGGGGGCGCCGGGGCCTCTCCGCAGATTCGTGCGATATCGCCTTCCTCAGCTTTTGCAGACGGCACTCCCATGACCTCGACCAAGTCCGACGCGCGCGACTGGAGCGCGACCCTGTTCCTGCCGAAGACCGCCTTCCCCATGAAGGCCGGGTTGCCCGAACTGGAACCAAGGCTGCTCAAGCGCTGGGCGAGCCTCGGCATGTACAAGCGCCTGCGCGAGGCGGCCAGGGGCCGGCCCAAGTTCGTGCTGCACGACGGTCCGCCCTACGCCAACGGCAACATCCACATCGGCACGGCGCTCAACAAGGTCCTGAAGGACATGGTGACGCGCAGCCAGCAGATGCTGGGCTTCGATTCCAACTACGTCCCGGGCTGGGACTGCCACGGCCTGCCCATCGAGTGGCAGATCGAGCAGGAGTACCGCGCCAAGGGCAAGCGCAAGGAGGACGTGCCGGTGCTCGAGCTGATTGCCGAGTGCCGGGCGTATGCGCAGAAGTGGCTCGACATCCAGCGCGAGGAGTTCAAGCGGCTGGGCGTGGAGGGCGACTGGGACCATCCCTACACGACCATGGCGCCCGCCGCCGAGGCCCAGATCGCGCGCGAAATGATGAAGTTCGTGGCCAACGGCCTGCTCTA
>DATBKR010000539.1:0-3828 GCA_036555805.1 Hyphomicrobiaceae bacterium
GTCGCCAACCCCCAGATCGCCGACGTCATCGCCCTCTCCAACAAGCAGGTCTACGTGCTCGGCAAGAAGGCCGGCATCACCAGCATCTCGCTGGTCGGCACCAACAAGAAGGTCATCGGCCTCGTCAACGTCGAGGTCGCCCATGACGTGGATGCCCTCACCCGCCGGCTGCGCCAATTCGTCCCGAACAGCGAGATCACCGTCACGTCGGTGAACGGCAAGGTGCTGCTGACCGGCACGGTGCCCGATGCCCCGTCGGTGGCGCGCGCCGTGGCCATCGCCGAGCAGGTCGCGCCCGGCGCCGTCACCAACGCCATGACGGTGCGGGGCTCGCAGCAGGTGCTGCTGGAGGTCAGGTTCGTCGAGGCGACCAGGGACTCCTCGCGCGATCTGGGCGTCGAGTGGTCGATCATCGGCAACAGGGACTCCAAGGGCAACGTCACCAACGGGGCGGTCACCGGCCTTACCAGCCTGCTGTCCAACAACGTGCCTTTCGGCGTGGCTGTCGCCCGCGTGCTCGACAATGGGACGACGGCCGACGTGCTCATCAGGGCGCTCGAGAAGCGCGGCGTTGCGCGCCGGCTGGCCGAGCCGAACCTGGTCGCGCTGTCGGGGGATACCGCGAGCTTCCTGGCCGGCGGCGAGTTCCCGTTTCCGGTCCAGGGCGCCAACAACACCATCAGCGTCGAATTCAAGAAGTTCGGCATCGGGCTCTCGTTCACGCCGACCGTCCTGGGCGACGGGCTGATCAATCTCAAGATCGAGCCCGAGGTGAGCGAGATCGACCCTACCGCCTCGTTGCTGGTCAACGGCATCCAAATTCCCGGCCTGATGGTTCGCCGCTCGCAGACCACGCTGGAGCTGCGCGACGGGCAGAGCTTCGCCATGGCCGGGCTGCTCTACACCAACCACTACAGGAACCAGTCCCAGCTGCCGTGGATCGGGGAGGTGCCGGTGCTCGGCACGCTGTTCCGCAGCGCCGCGTTCCAGCGCAAGGAGACCGACCTCGTCATCATCGTAACGCCGCGGCTGGTGAGGCCGGCACGCCCGGGCCAGCGGCTGGCCACGCCATTCGACAACCGCCTGCCGAGCAACGACCCCGAGTTCTTCCTGGGCGGCAAATTGGAGGTCAACGCCGCCAGGCCCGAGCCGGGCCGCGGCCACATTCTCGACCTCCGGCCCGGCGCCAGGAATTGAGGAAACAACCATGAACCCATTGTCCACGCCGCCGAGATTGAAGGCAGCCGCTGCGGGGCTCCTGCTGTGCGCGGGCGCGCTGCTCGCCGCATGTACGAGCGACCAGTCCCACGAGTACCTCGCGCACAGCGACAAGGTCACGAGAGGGGCGGGGGATGCAGTCGCCTCGAACCGTGCCGTGCACACGATCGACCCCTGGTCACGCCCGAGCCACAACACCAAAATCGACATGGATGGAAAGCGCGCCGCGCTCGCCGCACGGCGCTACCAGACCAACACCGGCGCCAAGCCGAAGGGCTTGGCCTCGGAAACGATCCCCGTCGAGGTCGGCGAGAAATAGGCAATGTCGGCACAACGACCTCCCACCGAGGCAGGGGGCGGGCTGAGACGATAGACGAACCGCGAGCGGTCCTTCCGCCATGAACGCCAGCGTCAGACAATACGTGCAGAGCGCCTTCAATCGCGACGAGGCCAAGACCGTAGCCGTTGTCTCGCCGCGGCGCGATCTCTTGGAGAGCCTGAAGGCGCACCTCAAGGCAGAGAGGCGTTTCCAGCTCGTGACGATACAGGGCAGCCTGTCCCAGCTGAAATCGCAGTTGGGCTCGGGCTTGCGGCCCCGCCTGCTTGTTGCGGACCTGCGCGACGATATCGAGGCCTCGATCTCGAGCATCGAGGAGCTGCGCACGGAGGGCTTCGACGGTGCCATCATCGTCATTTCCGGGACGCTGGATGAATCCTCATTGCGAGGCATGCTTCGCTTCCACGTGGCGGATTGGCTCCCGGCAGAGGCGGACAGCGCCGAAATCGCCGAAGCCTGCGAGCGGGCGCTGAACGCAAGGCGGCCGGGAGAGGGGCAGACCAGAGCCAGCTGCCTCGCATTTGTCCCTGCGGCAGGCGGCGTTGGCACCACGACCCTCGCCATCCAGGCCGCGTACCTGCTCGCGGGCCGCACGCGCGATTTCAGGCGCACCTGCCTGGTGGATCTCAATCTCCAGTCCGGCTGCCTGGCCGACTACCTCGACCTCGAGCCTCTGTTCGACGCCGACACCATTCGTGGCGAGCCGGGGCGTCTCGATGCGCGTCTCCTGGAGATGATGCTGGCGCGGCACTCCACGGGGCTTGCCGTCCTGGCGTCCGCGCGGACGCCAACCGAGCGGCCGCGCGCAGACGGCAAGCTGGTGACAACGGTATTGAGCGCCGTCTCCGACATGTTTCAGCACATGGTTCTCGACTTCCCGCTCGCCTGGCACGACTGGACCTTCGATGTGCTCGACGGGTCCGACCAGATCTATGTCGTCACCGAGTTCACGGTGCCGGCCATGCGCCGGGCGCGCGAGCTCAGCGAGGCGATCGTGTCGCGCTTCGGCGGTGAGAGAAGTCCTGCCGTGATCGTCAACAAGTATCGGCAGCGGTGGTTCGGCAGCGGGCTGCGCAAGAACGACGCGACGGAACTTCTGGGAGTTCGTCTCGCCGGCTTCGTGTCGGAGGACGCCGATCTCGTGCACGAGGCGGTCAACCGCGGCGAGCTCATCAGCGCCATCGATCGCTCCAATCGTGTGAGCCGCGATCTGGCTCGCATCCTGTCGCTCAAGATCTAGGGGTATGGGGTACCGCAGTGCGTTTTTCCTGGAACGGCTCGAACGGTCGCGCTGAATCTTCGGACGGTCGTGCAGAGGGGCACCCGCTCGACGGCGGGCGCGCTTCTGCCGTCCCGGCTGCAGAGAGCGAGACCCCGCGCGGCTTGCTGCAGACGCCGAAGCTCCTCGAAGCCAAAGTGAGGCTGCACCACCGGCTGATCGACGAGCTCAATCTCTCGCACATCGAGAAGATCCCGCGTTCCGAGCTGCGGCTGCAAGTACAAGAGCTGATAAGCGAATACGTCTCCTCCGAGCGCATCCCGCTCAACTCGAGGGAGTTGGGCGATTTCATCGATGAAGTCATCGACGAGCTTACCGGACTCGGCCCCATCGAGCCCATCCTCAAAGATCCAACCGTGACCGACATTCTGATCAACACGCACGAGAGGGTCTACGTCGAGCGGAACGGGCAGATCGAGCCTGCCCCGGTGCGCTTCCGCGACGAGGCGCATGTCCTGCGCATCGTGAACAAGATCGTAGGCGCCGTCGGCCGGCGGGTGGACGAGTCCTCCCCGATGGTCGACGCGCGGCTCCTCGACGGCTCGCGCATCAACGTGGCCGTCAGGCCGATCGCGATCGACGGTCCTTTGGTGTCCATTCGCAAGTTTGCGAAACGGGCGATGAACCTTGACGTGCTCGTCAAGGGCGGAACGCTGAGCGCGCCGATGGCGAAGGTCCTCGGCGAGGCCGTGCGCGCGCGGGTCTCCATCGTCATCTCCGGCGGCACCGGCAGCGGCAAGACGACGTTCCTCAACGCGCTCTCGCGCTTCATCTCCAGCAAGGAGCGCCTGATCACCATCGAGGACGCGGCCGAGCTGCAGCTTCAGCAGCCGCACGTCGGCCGGCTCGAGACGCGTCCGCCGAACATGGAGGGCCGCGGCGAGATTCGGCAGCGCGAACTGGTCAAGAACGCGCTGCGGATGCGTCCCGACCGCATCATCGTCGGCGAGGTCCGCGGCGAGGAAGCGTTCGACATGCTGCAGGCCATGACCAC
>DATBKR010000540.1:0-2877 GCA_036555805.1 Hyphomicrobiaceae bacterium
AGCGGGTCGCCTTCGGGCGCGTAGCTCATGCCCAGCATGACGATCGACCGCGCCTCTGGCCACAAGGCCAGCGGATGCCCACGCCGCGCCGCCGTGGCGGCCATCCAGCCCATGTCCCCGTGCCACCCCTCGCGCAGGAACTGCGCCAGCCGCTGGGCTAGCTGGGGGCCGACGGCCGAGGGCGTGGTGACGCGCGCCACCGCGAACCCCGCCGCCCGCGCCTCTGCGAGGACGAGCCGCTTCAGTTCCGCATGCGAGACTTGGTCCACGCTGCCCAATAGGCCACTTCGGCACGAAGGAGCAAGTCGCGCCCCTCTTGTAGGTTGGGTCGAGCGGAGCGAGACCCAACACGTGATATGAGTGGTCACAGTAGGTGTGGTCACAGTAGGTGTTGGGTCTACGCTCCGCTCGAGCCAACCTACGGGTCCTCCGTGCCGCCCAGTCCCGTTCCATCGTAAAGCTCGGCAAGGGGCGTGCGGAAGCCCCATTCAGGAAGATCGAGCACCGCCTCGTGCCCTTCCAGAATGACAGGCGCCCATCCCGCAGCCCGCGCCCGCAGGTCTACACGCGCCCGGTCTTGCTCGATCAGTAGAACATAGAGGTTCTGCGGATGCCGGACGTAGTGGCGGAGCTTGACCGGGATGTCGTTCTCCATGTCTCCATCCGACAGGACCTCTGCGACGAGGTGGAACCGCTCGACAAAGGCGGTGTCCATCTTGCCCACGTCGTCATCGGCCACGACCACATCGCCAAACGGGCCGAACAGCGCTGCGCCCGGCACGATCAGGCCGATTCTGAAGATCGGGAGCGGGGGCAGATGACGTGCCCTGAAGTGGTCCATCAGGATATAGCAAAGATTGGAGGCGATACCCTGATGCCGCAACGTCGGATGCGGAATGCGCATCGCCCCGCCGTCGATGAGCTGCCAGCGCTCATGGTCGGGCCGCGTGTCGATGAAGGCAAGGTACTCCTCGACGGAAAACTTGCGGTCCTGTTGAGTCGGCAGTGGCGCCAGCGTCGCTTTGTCGGGTCGAACGTTCATAGTCTGCCAGCATATGATCTCGCTGGCTCGAATTCCAGTGTCCGGAAGGTGTTGGGTCTGCCGCCGGCTTCGCCGGCCGGCGTCGACCCAACCTACTCCGCCGCCGCCCGCGGCCCGTAGCCCAGCTTGGCGTTGAGCTTGTCGAGCAGGTCCGCGGCGGCGGCCGGGATGTTGGTGCCCGGGCCGAACACGGCTGTGGCGCCGGCCTTGTACAACGCGTCGTAATCCGACGGGGGGATCACGCCGCCGACGACGATCATGATGTCGGGACGGCCCTCCTTCTCCAGGACTGCCACCAGGTCCGGCACCAGGGTGAGGTGCCCCGCCGCCAGCGACGACACCCCGATGATGTGCACGTCGTTCTCCACGGCCTGGCGGGCGGCCTCGTCGGGGGTCGCGAACAGGGGGCCGAGATCCACGTCGAAGCCCAGGTCGGCGAAGGCCGAGGCGATCACCTTCTGGCCGCGGTCGTGGCCGTCCTGGCCCATCTTGGCCACCAGGATGCGCGGGCGGCGGCCGTCGGCCGCCTCGAAGGCCGCGCACATGCGCCGCACGCGCTCCACCGCGTTGGCCATGGTGCCCGCCTCCGTGCTGTACACGCCCGAGACCACGCGCACGTCGGCCCGGTGGCGGCCCCACACCTTCTCCATGGCGTCGGAGATCTCGCCCACGGTAGCCTTGGCGCGGGCGGCGCCGACCGCCCGGTCGAGCAGGTTGCCCTCGCCGGTGCGAGCGGTCTCGGTCAGCGCAGCGAGCGCCGCCGCCACGGCCGCAGGATCGCGCTCGGCCTTGAGCCGCGCGAGCTTGGCGATCTGACTCTCGCGCACGGCCTTGTTGTCGACCTTCAGCACCTCGATCTCGGCCTCGCCGCTGACGCGATACTTGTTCACTCCCACGATGGTTTGGGCGCCGGAGTCGATGCGCGCCTGAGTGCGCGCCGAGGCCTCCTCGATGTGCATCTTGGGGATGCCGGCGGCGATCGCCTTGGCCATGCCGCCCAGGCTCTCGACCTCGTCGATGTGCGCCTGAGCCTTGCGCACCAGCTCGTAAGTGAGCCGCTCGACGTAGTGGCTGCCGCCCCACGGGTCGATGACACGGGCCGTGCCGGTCTCCTGCTGGATGAAGAGCTGGGTGTTGCGGGCGATGCGGGCGGAGAAGTCCGTCGGCAGCGCGATCGCCTCGTCCAACGCGTTCGTATGCAGCGACTGCGTGCCGCCGTGCGTCGCCGCCAGCGCCTCGATGGCGGTGCGCGTCACGTTGTTGAACGGGTCCTGCGCGGTGAGGCTCCAGCCGCTGGTTTGGCAATGGGTGCGCAAAGCGAGCGAGCGCGCATCCTTGGGTGCGAACTCGGCGTTGATGAGCTTGGCCCACAGCAGGCGCGCGGCGCGCAGCTTCGCCACCTCCATGAAGAAGTTCATGCCGATGCCGAAGAAGAACGACAGCCGCGGCGCGAACGCGTCGATGCCGAGGCCGGCGGCCACACCGGCGCGGGCGTACTCCACGCCGTCGGCCAGCGTGTAGGCCAGCTCCAGGTCCGCCGTCGCCCCGGCCTCCTGCATGTGATAGCCGGAGATGGAGATGGAGTTGAACCTGGGCATCCGCCGCGAGGTGTAGGCGAAGATGTCCGAGATGATGCGCATCGAGGGTGCGGGCGGATAGATGTAGGTGTTCCGCACCATGAACTCTTTGAGGATGTCGTTCTGGATGGTGCCCGCCAGCCTCTCGGGCGGCACCCCCTGCTCCTCCCCGGCGACAATGAACAGCGCCATGATCGGCAGCACCGCGCCGTTCATGGTCATGGAGACCGTCATATCGGCCAGCGGGATGCCCGCGAA
>DATBKR010000541.1:0-12657 GCA_036555805.1 Hyphomicrobiaceae bacterium
GCACTGGATCGTCACCGGCACGCCCGACATGGATGTGACCGGCATCGACATCGGCCGCCTGCACCGCTACCAGGCCAACGCCGAGTACCGGCGCGCGCGCACCATCGAGTCGCTGGGCCTCGTCTACAGGTGCCACTACCCGACCATGACGCCCGCGACCGCGCGCGGCGTGAAGCGGTCCGCGGTGCACGACCGCCTCGCCGCGGCCGGCGCCTGGTTCCGCGACGTGAGCGGCTGGGAAGGTGCCGACTGGTATGCGCCCGCAGGGCGCGAGCCCAAGGTGGAGAGGCTCTCCTGGGGGCGCGAGAACTGGTTCCCGTGGTGGGCGGCGGAGCACCGCGCGGCACGCGAGGGCGCGATCCTCATGGACATGTCGTTCATGAGCAAGTTCCTGGTGCAGGGGCGCGATGCGGGGCGCGTGCTGAACTGCATCTCCGCCAGCGATGTCGATGGGGAGCCGGGCATCATTACCTACACCCAGTGGCTCAACGATAAGGGCCTGCTCGAAGCCGACCTGACAGTCACCAAGCTCGACCCGGAACGGTTCCTCGTGGTCGTCACCGACACCATGCACCGCCACGCCGAGACCTGGCTGCGTCGGCGCATTCCCGCGGATGCGCACGCCTTCGTCACCGACGTGACCTCGGGCTATTGCCAGCTCAACGTGCAGGGCCCGCGCTCGCGCGCGCTGATGCAGGCGCTGACCGGCGCCGACCTGTCCAACGCGGCGTTCCCTTTCAGGACGGCGCGCGAGATCGACATCGGCTTCGCGCGCGTGCTCTGCATCCGCATCACCTACGTCGGGGAGTTGGGCTACGAGCTGTACATCCCGACCGAGCAGGCAGTGCATGTCTATGAGCGACTCATCGAGGCGGGACAGGGCTTCGGGTTGCGCCACGCCGGCCTCAAGGCGCTGGCCAGCCTCCGCCTGGAGAAGGGCTACCGCGACTACGGGCACGACATCGACAATACCGACAATGCCTTCGAGACCGGCCTCGGCATGTTCGTCGATTTCGACAAGCCGGGCGGCTTTGTGGGCCGCGAAGCGGCGCTGCGGCAGAAGGCGGCCGGTGCCCCGAAGCGCCGGCTGGTGCAGGTGCTGGTGAAGGACCCGGAGCCCCTGCTGTTCCACGCCGAGCCGGTTCACCGCAACGGCAGGCCCGTCGGCTACGTGCGCGCCGGCTCCTATGGCCACACGCTGGGGGGCGCCGTGGGCCTCGCCATGGTGGAGGCCGGCGCGCCCATCGATGCCGCGTGGCTGAACGACGGGCGGTGGGAGGTCGACATCGCGGGCCGGCTCTATCCCGCCGTCGTCTCGCTCCGCCCGCTCTACGACCCGCGCATGGAGCGGATCAAGGCGTAGCCCTCCCTCTCCCCGCACAACCCCAACCTCAAAGCGCGCTCCATCAGCGCGGGGAGAGGGCCGGGGTGAGGGGCAGGGGCACATTCCGAGCTCAGTATGGGTGGCCGCCCCTCACCCTAACCCTCTCCCCGCAAGCGGGGAGAGGGAACCGTAGAGTCATATCACTCCACCTTGATGCCCTTCTCCTTGAAGTACTTGAGCGCGCCGGGATGCCAGGGGATGCCGGCGCGGTTGGAGGTCTGCCACTCGGGCTTGATGTTGAGCGCCTCCTTGTGCACCAGGGCCAGGTCCTCGCGCTTCTCCAGCATGATGCGCGTCAGGTCGTAGGCCAGCTGCTCGCCCATGCTGGCGTTCACGGCCATGATGTTCCACACCGAGTTGTTCTTGGCGTCGGCCTCCATGCCCTTGTAGGTGGAGGCCGGGATCACCGCGTTGGCGTAGAGCGGGCCGTACTTGGCGTTCATCTCGGCCGTGTACTGGGCGATGTCGATCACCTTGATCTTGGTGTTGGGCGTGGCCGCCAGGTCGGTGACAGCCGCGGTCGGCAGTCCGCCCACCCAGAAGAACGCCTCTATCTTGCGGTCCTTGAGCGCGTTGACGCTCTCTGTCGCGCCGAGCCGCTCGCGGCGCATGTCCTTTTCGGGGTCGAGGCCGGCGGCCTCGATCACGCGCAGCGCGTAGACCTCGGTGGCGCTGCCCGGCGATCCGGTGGACACGCGCTTGCCCTTCATGTCCTCGACCTTGGCGATGCCGGTGCCCTCCACCGAAATCACATGCATGTGGTTGGGGTACATGACGACCAGCGCCCGGATCGGCAGCTTGCCGCTGGCGAACTTGCCCGTGCCGTTGATCGCGTCCCAGGCGGCATCCACCTGGGTGAAGGCGATGTCGGCCTTGCCCGACGCGATCAGCTGCAGGTTGGCGACCGAGCCGCCCGTGACCTGCGCGGTGGCGGTGACGCCGGGAAGCTCCTTGCCGAGGATGTTGCCGAAGCCGCCGCCCAGCGGGTAGTAGACGCCGCCGGTGCCCCCCGTGACGATCGACAGCTGCTTGTTCTGCTGGGCCTCGGCCGCCGTCGCCCCGAGCGCGGCAGTCACAGCGACAGCCAGTAGCGTTCTCAACTTCATCGGCTCGTGCCTCCCTAGGACATGTTTGGGATTTGGGGCCCGACCGCCCATGGCATCGCGTGGACGCGCGGCCTCGCCTGCCTGCTTAACCGATGGGTCGCGTCAGCTGCAACCCCGGATCACGCATGCGGGCACGCCGATTCATGCCGCCTTGCCCGCGACTTGCCGGCATCTTAAACCGCCGGACGACCAGAGAACTCCGATCCAGTGCCAGCACGAGGCCACGCGCATGCCGCCCGAGCCCAGCTCAACCCTGCCCGCCCGCGGCTACTTCGGCATCGGCGCGGAGCGCATCTCGAAGGCCCTCAACCTCGGCAACCTGATGCGCTCGGCGCATGGCTTCGGCGCGAGCTTCACGTTCACCGTCGGCGCCACCTACGCGGCGCTGGAGGCCCGCGCGGATACCTCCAAGGGCGCGCACCACCTGCCACATTACAACTGGGCGAGCCCGGCGGAGCTGGCGCTGCCGGCGGGCTGCCGCCTCGTCGGCATTGAGCTGTTGGACGAGGCCATCGACCTGCCGAGCTTCCAGCACCCGCGCTGCGCGGCCTACGTGCTGGGTCCCGAGCGCGGGGCCCTGTCGCCCGAGCTCATCGCGCGCTGCGACTATGTGGTGCGCATCCCCACGAGCTTCTGCATCAACCTGGCCACGGCCGGCGCCGTCGTCATGTACGACCGCGTGCGCAGCCTGGGGCGTTTCCCTCCCCGCCCGCTCGTGGAAGGCGGCCCTGCCGGTGGGCCGCCCCCGCGACTCAAGGTGGGCCGCGGCGCGTGACGGGGTCAGACCCCTCGCGAAGATCGAGGTGCTCGCTCGAAGCTCAGTCGCGAGTGGTCTGACCCCGCTCTCACAGCACCTTCGTCACGGCCAGCAACCCCTGGCGCTTGGCGTTGGCGGCGGCGATCGCCTCGGGCGAGCCCATCGCCACCACCTCGGCGGTCTCGGCCAGCGCGTCCAGCGTCTTGCCGAAGGCGCGGAAGTGCTCGGGCCGCGCCGCCAGGATCTCGTCGCGGAAGCGCTGCAGGCTGTCGTCGGTCTCCTCGATCAGATAGTGCAGCGTCGAGACGAAGCCCTTGGCGTCGGGCAGCTTGTAGTGGTCGACACGGCCGATGACCCCGATGATGCTCTTGACGAGCTCGGCCTCGCTGATCTCCGCCTCGCGCAGGAAGGCGCCTGTACGGTCGTAGACGTCGAGCGTCTGCACGAGGTTGGGATCACGATAGGACGAGAAGTTGAAGATGCCGGAGTGCCGGTCGAGCGCGCACGAGCCGCCGTAGGCTCCGCCCTGCACGCGCACCTTGTTCCACAGCCACGTGGTGTTGAGGTAGTGCTGGACCACGGCCACGGCCCCGCTGGGCTCCGAGCCCAGCCGGCGCAGATCTCCGCCCTTGACCACGTAGTTGACCTTGGCGGGGATGGTCAGGCCCTCGGAGCGGGGACCAGCCGGGGCCGGCCAGACGGCTGTCGCCGCGGCGGCGTCCGGCAGCTGGCGCAGAAACTCCGCGAGCTTCGGCTCGAAGCGTGCCCAGCCCGCGGCGTCGGTCGTGACATTGCAGACCATGGCGCCGCGCCTGACGAGGATGGAGCGCACGCGCTCCAGCGCCGCCTGCACCCCGCTCCAGTCCTGGGAGATCGTGTCCGCCAGCCCGCGCAGAAACGCGAGGTAGGCGATGCCGCCCATCTGCTCGGAGGCCCACGCGGCTTCGCCGAGGCCCGAGCGCAGGCGCAGAGCGGCGAAGTGGCTGCCGGCGAACGGCAGTGCCGCCTCCAACTGGGACTTCTCCTCCAGTACGAGCTGCTGCATGCGCTCGCGGTTGTCGAGGCGGGGGTGCAGGAGCACGTCGTGCAGGATCGACATCAGCTCGTCGGTCCGGTCGGGCATCGCCTTGGTGCGCAGGAACAGGCGCGCCGCCGCGGTCTTGGAGCCGGTCACGCTCGACGTCCACGGCCGCGCGCTGATGCCGCCGGTGAAGCGGCCGATGCGCTGCGACAGCTGCACGAAGTCCTCGTCGCCCGCCCCGGTCTCCAGCAGTCCGCGCCCGATCAGCTCCACGTAGGGCAGGAGGTCGGGCGGCAGCGTGTGCAGGTCGAGCCCGAGATCGAGATAGACGATGGCGTTGGTCGGCTGCGCGTGAAACAGCACGCGGGTGCCCGCCACCTCCGCGACGACGCGCGGGATCGGCTTGTTGTAGCGCGGCAGGTCGCCGAGCGTGAGACTCGGGATGGTGGCCAGCGCCTCGGGCGTGTCCGCCCTCTCCTGCGCGAGCTTGAGGGCGCGCGTGCTCTCCACCGCGGACGCGACTTCCGCCTCGCTCATGCCGGCACGCGCAGCCGCGAGCCGGTCTTGCTCCTCCGCCGCCTCCTGCTGCCCCTGGGCCGCATCCGGCGTCACGACGGCTGAGGTGCGGTGCGTGTTGCCGAGGAGATGGCGCTGGATCAGATCCTCGAAGTAACGCTCCTGCGCGGCCACGCGCGCCTTGATGCGCGCGAGCGGCGCCTCGAAGGCGAGCGGCGCCAGGGGGTCGCGGCCGTGCAGCCAGTAGTTGAGCGCGTGCAGCATGAGCGCGAGCCCGCGCGGGAACGAGCCGGTGTTGCGCTCGCGCAGGCTGAACTCGAAGGTGTTGAGCGAGGCCTCGACGGCCTGCCGGTCGATGCCGTCCTTGGCCAGGCGCGCCAGCGTGTCGAGGATGACGGCCTCGATCTTGTCCCGGCTGGCGGCGTCGACGCCGCGCAGGCCGACGGTCATGACGCTCTGGCGCAGGCCGTCGTCGAACGCCCCGCTCGCGTCCTCGCACAGCCCCGAATCCGTCAGCGCCTTGCGCAGGGGCGAGGCCGGCGTGCCGCTGAGCACGTGATTGAGCATGGCGAGCCCGAGATCGCGCTCAACGTCGCCCACCTCTTCGAGCATCCAGGCCAGCGCCATCTGGGCCTTGGCCGATGCATCGCCCGCCGGGAAGGTGCGGGCGAGGCGGCGGGGCGCCGGAAAGCGCGCCTGCAGCGCCACGGGGGCGTCGATCCGGGCGGGCTCGAACTCGCGCAGGCAGGCATCGAGCAGGCGCAGCCGCTGCTCGGGGTCGTCGTTGCCGTAGAAATAGATGCGGGCGTTGGAGGGGTGGTAGTATTTCTCGTGGAACGCCTTGAAGGCGGCGTAGGTGAGGTCCGGGATGTGCCTGGGGTCGCCGCCGGAATCGACGCCGTACTCGTTGTCCGGAAACAGCGATTCCTGCGACAGCTTGCCCAAGAGCGCGTCGGGCGAGGAATAGACGCCCTTCATCTCGTTGAACACGACACCCTTGTAGGTCATGAGCGTGTCGGGACCGTCGAGCTCGTAGTGCCATCCCTCCTGCATCAGCACCTCGGGACCGATGCGGGGATGGAACACGGCGTCGAGGTAGACATCGACGAGGTTGTAGAAGTCCTGCAGGTTCTGGCTGGCGGTGGGATAGACCGTCTTGTCCGGGTAGGTCATGGCGTTGAGGAAGGTGTTGAGCGATCCCTTCGCCAGCTGGATGAACGGGTCCTTGACCGGGTACTTGCGCGACCCGCACAGCACGGAGTGCTCCAGGATATGCGGCAGGCCCGTGGAATCCGGGGGCGGCGTGCGGAAGGCGATGCCGAACACCTTGTTCTCGTCGTCGTTCACGAGCGACAGGAGGTCGGCGCCCGTCTTGACGTGGCGGTAGCGCCGAGCCGTGGAGTTGGCCTCGGGCAGCGCCTGCTCGCCGACCAGCTCGAAACCGTGAACGATGGCCATGACCTTCCTTCCTGTCTGTCTCTCGCCCGCGCCGGTGCACCGACCCGCTGCCTCGCACCACCCGCCGTCCCAACGGGCCGCCCTCAGGCCTCGCGCGCCTTGCGCAGACGGATATATAGGGCACCTTCCCCGCCGTGCCGCGCGCCGGCTGCGGCGTAGCCGACCACGATGGCGCGGAATTCCGGCTCATCGAGCCACTGCGGGACGCTGCGCCGCAGCACCCCGCGGGAGGAGGGGTCAGACCCCTCGCCGCGGCGATATGAAGGCAGGTCCGCCGCGAGAGGTCCGACCCCGGGTCTGACCCCGCCCTTGCCGGTAATGACCAGCACCAGCCTATGCCCGTTTGCCTGGCAACCCGCCAGGAAAGCCCTGAGCCGGACGTGCGCGGCCTCCAGCTGCAGGCCGTGCAGGTCGAGCCTGGCGTCGATCCGCACCTTGCCGGCGGCCACCTGGCGCAAGGTGCGGCGGTCGAACTCGGCCGGCCGCGGAGCCTGGCCCTTCGCCGGAGGCGGCATCTGCCGGGGCGTTTGAGCGTCGACCCGGCGCTCCGCCGCCCCCCGTTTGGCCGTGGGCGGGGCCGTGGATGGACCTGGGGCGGGCGCGGCAGGCTCGCCGCTGTGGGCCGTGACGCGCGGCTTGGTCCTGACCTTGTCGATGGAGTGTGCCAGCTGGCGCCAAAGCTCGGCTTCGTCGGGTGTCATCCGGCGGCCGCCCCTGACAGGCCTGCCGCCACCGCCATGGGTCATTCCTGCGCCTTCTCAGGTGCCGGACCCGCCGCGGTGGCGGCCGGCGGGGGGTTGGGCACCAGGACGAAGAACCGCCCGGGATACTTGGTGCCGCCCGCCAGCTTGGCCGCCTCCTCGCCGGAACCGAAGAATATGTCGCCGCGCTCGGCGCCTCTGATGGCCGAGCCCACGTCTTGCCCCACCATGAGGCGGTTGAACGGCACGGCGTTCGGCACGTGCTTCATGGTCGGGACGCTGACGTATATGGGCGTGCCCAGCGCGTGATAGGAGGGGTCGACGGCGAGGCTGCGCGCCGGGGTCAGCGGCACCCGCATGGCGCCGAGGGGCGAGCCCACGTCGTCCTTGATCTCGCGGAAGAAGACGTAGGAGGAATTCTGCCACATCACCTTCTTGCCGCGCTCGGGGTCGGCTCGCAGCCACGCCGCCAGCGCCCCCATCGACATCCGGTCCGCGGCCAGGATGGCCTTCTCGATCAGGTAGCGGCCGATGGAGCTGTAGGGGTGGCCGTTCTTGCCGTCGTAGTGCACGCGCACCGTGGTCCCGTCGGTCAGGTGCACCCGGCCGGAGCCTTGTATCTGCATGAAGAACACGTCGACCGGGTCGGTCAGGTAGAGCAGCTCCAGGCCCCTGCCCTTGAGCGCGCCGCCCTCGATCTCGGCGCGGGTATAGTATGGCTCGGTGCCAGTCGCCGTCTTGCGCACATGCGTCAGGGCGCCCGGCTTGAGGGTGCCGCGCTGGGTGTCGTCAACGACGTTCACAAGATCCGGCGGACGCTTGTAGATGGGCGTCTGAAAGCGCCCGTCGGGGGTGCGCGAGCCTTCCAGGACAGGCTCATAGTAGCCGGTGAGCAGGCCGGTCTGCCCTTTCTTCACCACCGCATTGGGCGTGAAGTTCTGCTCGAAGAAGGCGCGCGCGGCCTGCTTGCTGGCGATCTCGCTGGCGCGCTTGGTGGCCTCCAGGCAGGCCGCTACCAGGCCGGCAGGCGGCGGTTTCGGCCCTTTCGGATCGACCCCGGCGCCTTCGCGCCCGCGCGCAATCACGCGCTCGCACGATTTGAGGAACGTGCGGAACGCGGCCAGGTGGTCGTCCCGCTCCCAGGCGGGCAGGTCGGCGAAGGTGGCGGGCTTGTACCAGGGTACCGCTGCCTTGGCCGGCACCCGCGCCTTGGCCGGAGCCCCCGCCTTGGCCGGCGCTCCCGCCTTGGCCGGCACCCCTGCCTTGGCTGGCACACCCGGCTTGGCCGGAGCCGTGGGCGGGGCCGCGACACCGGTGGGCGGCGGTGCTGGTGGGGACTTGGCCTTCACGATCCTGACCTTCCAGGCCGGGGCGGCGTCCGTGGCCTCGGACTGCGCCCGGCTTCCGGCGGGGATGGCCGCACCGGCCAGCAGCGCGGCGACGGCCGCACCCCGCAAAGCAACGCTCATGACCACAGCGCGTGTCCCCCGTTTGGACGCCCGCGCATATTTCGGCCGCAACACGTTGGCTGTCTAGTGGCAGCCCGCCTGGGCATGTCACAAAATCGCCGCCGCGGCGCGCATGTCACGCCGCCGCCCCGCGCAGGGCCAGTTTGCGGCGTCACGCCAAGATTTTGTGCGCGATTCGCGCGCAGTGCCCCGCTTTGCGGCGCCAGGAGGCCCCCGGGCGCCGGCAGCCCCTTGGCGGCCCCGGCTCGACTAGTTGGCGGCCTGGGTGGCGATCAGCTTCCAGTTGGGGTCGCGCGAGGACAACTCGCGGGCGAAGGTCCAGATGTCCGTGACCTCCCGTATGCGCTTGGGATCGCCGCTGATCACCACGCCGGCGCGGTCGCGGGTGGCCGAGATCAGCTCGCTCACGAATTTCACCGTGAGCTGGGCTAACCCGCCCTTCAGGTCGGCCTCCACCAGGTCCGCCGACTTGATGCCGACGAAGCTCTGGTCGATCTGCTCGCCGCGCCGCTCCCGGTCGGCTATGGCGCCGGTGAAGCCGTCGTAGACCTCGGCGTTCAAGAGATTTTTCAAAGTCTTGCGGTTTCCCTCGGCAAAAGCCGTCACGATGATCTCGTAGGCCGCCTTGGCGCCCTGCAGGAAGTGCTCGGGCTCGAAGCCCGGATCGGCACGGAAAATCTCGACGAGCGCCTGGCTCACCGCGTTGTTGCTGCCCGCGAAGTCGCGCATGCGCTGCTCGCCGTCCGCCTGGCTCGGCTGGCCGGCCGCGGGGCGCGTCTCGTCCTCCTCCCGCTCGCGCCGCGGCAGGGTGACGATCTTGTCCTGCCCCACCAGCTCGCCGTTGCGCTGCCGCGCCTCCTGCTGCGCCCGGTAGCGCTCGAGGCGGGCCTGCTCGTGGCCGGTCCGGCGTCCCAGCACGCTGCGCAGCTTGATGAAGATCGCAACCGCCAGAACCAGAAAAAGCAACGTGACTACGTCGATGCCGCCCATCGCACCTTAGCTTTCGTGCCAGAAGCTCAACCCGCCAGATGTAGGTTGCCGGGCCAGCAAGAACCAGACCCACGCAGATCGCCGCCACTCGCCGCACGCGGCACCCGGCCTCGCGGGGTCCCTTGCGCAGCGTAAACCTTACGGCATTGCAAAGCGCAAGCCAACCGCAATGCCCTACATTATGGTAATCGAATGCGAGGATCCTTCTCAATGCTGCGGCTGGCGGTAGGCTTGGCTTTCATCCTCGTCCCGATGCTGGAGCTGGTGCTGCTCCTCAAGATCGGGCAGGCCATCGGCGTTTGGCCTACCGTGGCGCTCGTGATCGCTACGGCGCTGACAGGCGCCTACATCATCTCGCGCCAGAGCCTGCGTGTGGTGAGCCGCGCCCTGGAGGCCCTGAGCGAGGGCCACGTGCCCGTCGAACCGGTGCTCGACGGCCTGTTCCTCATGGTGGCCGGGGCCCTGCTGCTGACGCCGGGCCTGGCCACCGATGTGGTCGCACTCGTGCTGCTGGTGCCGCCGGCGCGCCGGGCCATCGCCCGCGCCAGCATGCGCTGGCTCTTGCGCCGGACGCGTGTGCGGGCCGGACGCTACACCGGTGCGGGCTGGGAGGAGTGGGAGGAGCCGCCCCGATCCGGGGACCGGCGCCCGTCCGGCGGCGGCGCGAGTGGCCCCGTCATCGACGTGGACTGCGAGCGCGTCGACGAGAAGCCGGGCGACCGGCGAGAGCCCCGCTAAGCGAGGCGCCAGCGAAGCGCAGGGACAGGGCGGGCCGCACCGGCTTATGCTGGCCTTGACCGGGTCCGTCGCGTCGGCGATTGCGTGGCTGGAGCGGCCGGCAGGGCGGGGGAGGGGAGACGCATGCAGAAGCGGGCGATCTTTGCGGGCAAAACGCTGCCCTATCTGCTGCTCGCCCCGCAGCTCCTTGTCACCCTTGTGTTCTTCTACTGGCCGGCCAGCCAGGCGCTGTGGCAGTCGTTCCTGCTGCAGGACGCCTTCGGGCTCAAGACCGACTTCGTCTGGCTCGAGAACTACCGCGACCTCCTCAGCCAACCCGACTACTACCGCGCCATGGCCTCCACGGCGGTGTTCTCGATCGCGGTGGCGGCGCTCTCGCTCTCCATCGCGCTTCTGCTGGCCGTGCAGGCCGACAAGCGCATCAAGGGCACCGGCCTCTACACCACGCTGCTGATCTGGCCCTATGCGGTGGCGCCAGCCATCGCCGGCGTACTGTGGCTTTTCATGTTCCAGCCGTCGCTCGGCCTGGTGGCGCGCGGCCTGCGCTCCCTCGGCGTGGACTGGAACCCGCTGCTCAATGGCGGCCACGCCATGGCCCTGGTGGTGATGGCCGCCACCTGGAAGCAGGTTAGCTACAATTTCCTGTTCTTCCTGGCCGGCCTGCAGTCGATCCCGCGGGCGGTGATCGAGGCCGCCGCCATCGACGGCGCCCGGCCCACGCGCCGGTTCTGGACCATCATCTTCCCGCTGCTGTCGCCCACCGCCTTTTTCCTGCTGGTGGTGAACGTCGTCTACGTGTTCTTCGACACCTTCGGCATCATCGACGCCATGACCGGCGGCGGCCCATCCAAGGCCACCGAGACGCTGGTCTACAAGGTGTTCTTCGACGGCCGCCTCGGCGGCGACCTCGGCGGCTCGGCAGCCCAGTCGGTGATCCTGATGCTGATCGTGATCGGCCTGACGGGCGTGCAGTTCCGCTATATCGAACGCAAGGTGGCCTACTCATGACCCAATCCGTGATGTGGAAAGAGCTGACCGCCGAGGACCTCAGGGCGAAAGCGGCAGCCGATGCCATTGTGGTTCTCCCGGTCGCGTCGATGGAGCAGCACGGGCCGCACCTCCCCGTCGGCGTCGACACGATCCTGTGCGAGGGCGTCTGCAGGGCGGGTGCCGAAAGGGTCGCGGCCGACGTGTCGGTCGTGGTCGCGCCCACGCTGTGGTGCGGCATGGCCGAGCACCATATGGCGTTCGGCGGCACCTTCACCTTCGACATCCCGACCTACCGCGCGGTGCTGCTGGCGCTGCTGAAGAGCCTGGAGCGGCACGGCTTCAAGCGCGTGTTCATCGTCAACGGCCACGGCGGCAACAGAGCCGCGCTCAATGCGTTCCTGCCGGACTTCGCGCGCGAGACCGGCGTCCAGGTGCGCGCCGCCACCTACTTCGATCTGGCCAAGTCCGACCTGGCACCCGTGCTGGAGGACCAGAAACAGGTGCATCACGCCTGCGAAGTGGAGACCTCCCTGATGATGGTCCTCGCCCCCGATACCGTGAAGCCCGACCGCATCCCGGAAGCCTTCGGCGGGGTCGCCGGCTCGAACAATCCGAACGCATGGTACGCCGCGCCGACGCGCTTCCGCTCGTTCAAGGCGTTCACGGCGTCGGGCGTGAACGGCGATGCCCGCCGGGCAAGCCGGGCCAAGGGCGAGAAGCTGCTCGCCATCTGCGCCGACGGCCTGGCCGCCGCCTTGCGCGACGAGAAGCTCTGGAGCTGACGGCCATGGTCGAGCGGCGCCGCCTCGGCGATCTCATCCCGCACCTCATCCTGCTCATCGGCGTCGCGATCGTCGCGTTTCCCGTCTACCTGTGCTTCGTCGGCTCCACGCTGCCGCAGGAGACCATCGCCAACGGCCAGATGACGCTGGCGCCGGGGCCGCTGTTCTTCGACACCTACTGGCGCACGCTGTTCGTGGGCACCTCGGGCACCACGCGCGAGCCGGTGGGCACCATGCTCCTCAACAGCCTGGTGATGGCCACCGGCATCGCCGTGGGCAAGATCGCCATCTCCATCGTCTCCGCCTACGCCGTGGTCTACTTCAAGTTCCCGTTCCGGATGGCGGCATTCTGGATGATCTTCGTCACTCTGATGTTGCCGGTGGAGGTGCGCATCTACCCCACCTACAAGATCGCGGCCGACCTGGGGCTGCTCAATACCTACACCGGGCTCACACTGCCGCTGATCGCCTCGGCCACCGCCACGCTGTTCTTCCGGCAGTTCTTCATGACCATCCCCGACGAGCTGATCGAGGCCTCCAAGCTCGACCGCGCCGGACCGTTCCGGTTCTTCTTCGATACGCTCCTGCCGCTGTCGCGCACCAACATCGCCGCGCTGTTCGTGATCCTCTTCATCTACGGCTGGACCCAGTATCTGTGGCCGATCCTGATCACCACGCGCGACGACATGCAGACCATCGTCATCGGCATCAAGAAGATGATCGTCACCGCCGACGCCCTCACCGA
>DATBKR010000542.1:0-5884 GCA_036555805.1 Hyphomicrobiaceae bacterium
AGCTGCTCCAGCGCCTCGGCCCCGTCCTGCGTGCAGGTGACGGCGTGCCCGTCGACCGCCAGCGCGCGCTGCACCAGATCGCGCGCGGCGGCGTCGTCGTCGGCCAGAAGGATGCGTGCCATCAGGCTCTCCCTCGCAACAAATCCCGGCGTACACCCATCGCTGCGGGACGATCCGGTGCGCCAGGTCCCCCAAGCGCCCGCGCCAGGATCGCGACCTTATCACGGATTCCCGCGGATGCTTGACCTCTCGCACGCGCGCTGCGCCCGTCCCACCCGCCTGTGAGTAGCCGCCGTCCGCGAAGGACGGCCGCGCGCCTGTCCCATCAGACCGCCACAATCCTGACCGTTGATCCCCCTTTCCGGGCGCACCGATTTTGGGCTATTGAGCCCACGTTCTGGAGGGGCAAGAGTTTTCACGTGGTCAGGCTGAACGGTATCGGTTTGCGGTACGTACGCGGCACCGATGTGCTGCAAGACGTCACCTTTCACTTGCGTCCCGGCTCGTTCCACTTCCTCACCGGTCCTTCTGGTTCGGGGAAGACGTCGCTCCTGCGCATGCTCTTCATGTCGATCCAGCCCACGCGCGGCGCGCTCACGCTGTTCGGCCAGGACATCAGCCGCGTGACGCCCGCCCGGCGCGCCCAGCTGCGCCGCCGCATCGGCATCGTGTTCCAGGACTTCCGGCTCCTCGACCACATGACGACGTGGGAGAACGTCGCCATGCCGCTGCGCGTGACCGGCAAGAAGGTGTCGGATTACAAGGAGGACGTGACCGACCTCCTGCAATGGGTGGGCCTCGGCGACCGCATGCACTCCGCTCCGCACGTGCTGTCGGGCGGCGAGAAGCAGCGCGCCGCGATCGCGCGCGCCGTCATCAACAAGCCCGAGTTGCTGCTCGCCGACGAGCCCACGGGCAACGTCGACCCGCAGATGGCCCGCCGCCTCCTGCGCCTGTTCATCGAGCTGAACCGTCTCGGAACCTCGGTGCTGATCGCAACGCACGACCATCAACTCATGCGCCAGACCAAGGCGCCGCGCCTGGAGCTGCACGAGGGCCATGTCCGGATCGTTTGACAACCCCGCGGGCTGGTCCGGCGGGCCCGGCGCGACGTCGCCGCGCACGCGGCCCGCGGCGGAGCGCTTCCAGGCGCTGCGCGCGCCCTCCGCGGGACGCACGGGGCTCACCACCGGGCGGGCCGATGCGGCCGGGGGCGAGACGCGCGGCCGTCGCGCGACGCGCAGCGCGCCGCCGGCGCCCATCGTGCCCGCCGGTTCCGTCACGGGCCGGTCGCTCACGCTCGTCATCACCATCATGTGCTTTCTCGCCTCGCTCACGGCCGGCGCGGTCTACATGATGAACCAGACGGCCACCTCGTGGATGCGCGACATCGCCAGCGAGGTCACGGTTCAGATCGAGGTCCGGCAGCGCACGGACATCGACAAGCTGGTGGGCGACGTCATGGGCTTCCTGGCCCGCCAGCAGGGCATAGCGCAGGTGCGGGCGCTCAGCGTTGCCGATACCTCCCAGCTCCTGGAGCCGTGGCTTGGAAACACCGAGGCGCTGAGCGCGCTGCCGGTGCCGCGGCTGGTGGCCGTGGAACTGGACCGCAACAACCCGCCGGCGAACTTCGACGTGCTGCGTGCCGCGCTGGCGAACAACTTTCCGGGCGTCACGCTCGACGATCACCGGCGCTGGCAGCGCCAGGTGCGCACCATCACGCGCTCGTTCGCCCTGGGGGGAATTGCCATCCTGCTGCTGGTGGGCGCGGCAACCACCGCCATCATCGTCTCGGCCACCAAGAGCGCCATGGCGTCGAACCGCGATATCGTCGAGGTGCTGCATTTCGTGGGCGCGACGGACCGGTTCATCGCCCGCGAGTTCGAGCGCCATTTCCTGCGCCTCGGCGTCCGCGCCGGCATCGTCGGCGCCGTCCTGGCAGTGCTGGTATTCCTCATGATGCCCACCATGATGGAGCTGCTGGGGGGCGGCGCGGTGACGATGGCGGAGCTGCGCCGGCTGGTGGGCGTGACCAACCTCGACCTGTGGGGCTATCTGCTGCTGGCGATCGTGGTCATGGTGATCGCGGGGCTGTGCATGGTGACCTCGCGCATCGGTGTGTTCCGGATCTTGAATAGTCAGCATTAACCCTGCGGACGGCCCGCAGGATTGCGCGCCGGCCGCGAAGGGCGCGACGGCGGTCGCAACCTTGCCGGGATTCTCTAGATTGGCACCCCCATACTGCCCCTGTATTGCCGTAGCCCGAGGGGGAGAGGAAGGGCGCGCAAGAGGTGCCGTGACACGACGGGTCGCACGACGGGTCGCCTGGGCTGGCGCAGTGGCGGCTGCGGCAGTGCTGGCTTTTGTCGCGGGCTTCCTGGTGTTCGCCCGCACCGTCGCTGGCTATGTCCCCGGTTCCCCGCCGCGCGCCGACGCCATCGTCGTGCTCACTGGCGGCGAGCTGCGGCTGGCGGTCGGAGCGCAGCTCCTCAAGGAGGGTCGCGGCGCGCGGCTCCTGATCTCCGGCGTCAACCCGCACACGAGCCGCAACGATCTCAGGCGCGCCAGCGGCCTGCCCGCGCGCCTGTTCTCGAGCCGCGTGGACATCGACTACGCGGCGCACACCACGAGCGGCAACGCCGACGAGACCAAAGCGTGGGCCAAGTCGAACGGCTTCACCAGGCTGATCGTCGTCACGTCCAGCTACCACATGCCGCGCAGCCTCATGGAGTTGCGCCGCACCATGCCGCGCATCACGCTGGTGCCACACCCCGTGGTGTCCAATAAAGTGCATGTCGGGCGCTGGTGGATGGATGCCTACACGGCGCGCGTCCTGCTCGGCGAGTACGTCAAGTTCCTGCCGTCGGCCGTCCGCTACGGGGCGGCCCGGCTGCTGGGTTGGGAAGAAAGCGCGCTCGCCGCCAAGTCCAATGCCGCGCCCGGCTAGAGGTCCGCCATGCTCGTCCTCCGGTCCCTCGCATTCTTCACGGTGTTCTACGTCAACACCGCCGTCTTTCTGGTGCTCGGCAGCTGGCTCCTGCTGGGGCCGCGGCGCTGGGCCATGCAGGGCCTGCGCCTGCACGGCCTCGCCAGCCTGTGGTGGATGAAGGTGATCTGCGGCACGCGGCTGGAGGTGCGCGGACGCGAGAAGCTGCCGCAGGGGGCCTGCCTGGTCGCCGCCAAGCACCAGTCGGCGTGGGACACGTTCGGCCTGATCCCGGTGTTCCGCGATCCGGCCATGGTGATGAAGGCGGAGCTCGGCCTGATCCCGCTCTACGGCTGGTTCAGCCACAAGTTCGAGCACATCTTCGTCAAGCGCGACAGGGGCCCGAGCGCGCTGAAGACGATGCTGCGCGATGCGCGCCAGCGTGCGCAGCAGGGGCGCGAGGTCGTCATTTTCCCGGAGGGCACGCGCCGCCCGCCGGGCGCGTCGCCCGACTACAAACCGGGCTTCCTCGCCCTCTATCAGGGCCTGGGCCTGCCGTGCGTGCCGCTGGCCCTCAACTCCGGCCTGTTCTGGCCGCGGCGCAGCGTCATGCGCTACCCCGGCACCATCGTGGTCGAGATCCTCGATCCCATTCCGCCGGGCCTGCCGCGAGCAGAGGCCGGCGTCCTCATCCAGCAGCGCATCGAGACGGCCTGCGCGCGCCTGGTGGCCGAGGCGCGGGCCATGCCCAACCCGCCGCCGCTCCCGGCCCCGCAGCCGGCCGACGCAACCAGCGGTGCCTCTTCCTGAAGGGCCCGGAGGGGGAGCCCTCAGCGGTACGGCCGGTCACGCGGCTCGCGGGAGCGCGGCAGCGGCGGCGGCTCGGGGGCCCACCAGCGCCCACCCCGCGCATAAGTTCACGCTTGCGTCACGTCTGCGCGAGCCCCCTTAACCATGAAGTCTCCCGGTCCTATCTCAGCGCTGCACGGCGACAATCGTCGCGCATCAAGAAGCCCAAGCTACTTAGGAGATGATCCATGAAGACCCTTTTCGCCACCGCCCTCGTCGCCCTCGGCCTGCTGTCGACCGCTATCAGCGCCCAGGCTGCTTCGGACGATTACCCCGGCTGGGCGCGCACGGCGTTCGAGCAGGGCAAGAACGGCTAACCGCCGGACCACTGCCGGCCAAAGCCCACTGCGCGTCGCGGGACTGCCCTGGCGCGCATGCAAAACCCAGGAGATGAACATGAAGACCCTTTTCGCCACCGCTCTTGTCGCCCTCGGCCTCTTGTCGACGGCGATCTCCGCCCAGGCTGCGTCCTACGACTATCCCAACTGGGCGCGCAGCGCGTTCGAGCAGGGCCAGAACGGCTACTAGACGCGACCTGTCTCGCCTCATCGCGAGCGTCGGCCCCGGCCCTCAAAGGCCGGGGTTCGTCTTTTCTGCGACACGCGGAGAGGCTTTTGCACCGCCCGCGATGGCGCTCGCAGGGAATGCCGCGCGGGGAGGCTTGACATAGGAACAAATCACGAACATACAGGCGAACAGCGGCTTTGGTGTCTCAACCGGGAAGCCCTATGTAAGCTCAAATCCTTCAGGTCTCCGCGTGAACCAGCCCGCTCTCAAGCTGCCCCGGATCTCCGAGCAGATCTGGGATGCCAAATACCGCCTCAAGGCCGCGGACGGCACCCCCGTGGACGGAACCCTGTCCGATACCTGGTTCAGGGTTGCCGGGGCCATCGCCGCCGCCGAGCCTGAGCCCGAGCGCGCCCGCTGGACCGAGGCGTTCGCCGCGGCGCTCGCCGATTCCGCCTTCCTGCCCGCGGGCCGCATCCTGGCCGGCGCCGGGGCGGGCAGGTCGGTCACTCTGTTCAACTGCTTCGTGATGGGCCGCGTCGAGGACGACCTCGGCTCCATCTTCGCCAACGTCCGGGAGGCCGCGCTCACCATGCAGCAGGGCGGCGGGATCGGGCACGATTTCTCAACGCTGCGCCCCAAGGGCGCGCCAGTGAGGAGCATCGGCGCCGACGCCTCCGGGCCGATCAGCTTCATGGACGTGTGGGACGCCATGTGCCGCACCATCATGTCGGCCGGCGCGCGACGCGGCGCCATGATGGGAACGCTCAGATGCGACCACCCTGACATCGAGGCGTTCGTGGACGCCAAGGCCGACCCGGCGCGCCTGCGCAACTTCAACCTGTCGGTGCTGGTGACGGACGCCTTCAACTCGGCGGTGCGCAGCGGCGCGCCGTGGGACCTGGTGTTCGACGGCAAGGTCTACCGCACCGTGGACGCGCGAGCGCTGTGGGACCGCATCATGCGCGCCACCTACGACTACGCCGAACCGGGCGTAGTGTTCATCGACCGCATCAATGCCCAGAACAACCTCAGCTATTGCGAGACGATCCACTGCACCAATCCTTGCGGCGAGCAACCGCTGCCCGCGTACGGCGCCTGCCTGCTGGGCTCGGTCAACCTTGCCCGGTTGATCGAAGATCCGTTTACGGCGCGGGCGCGGCTCGATGAGGCGCGGCTGGAGGCGCTGGCTGCCACAGCGGTGCGCTTCCTCGACGACGCCATCGACGTCTCCAACTACCCGCTCGACGCGCAGCGGCACGAGGCCAAAGCCAAGCGGCGCATCGGCCTCGGCGTCACCGGCCTCGCCGACGCGCTCATCCTGTGCGAAGCGCGCTACGGCAGCGCGCGCTCGGTCGAGCTGACCGACCAGTGGATGCGCGCGCTGACCCGCTCGGCCTATCTCGCCTCGGTCGAGATCGCCAAGGAGAAGGGCGCCTTTCCCCTGTTCGACAAGGACGCGTTCCTCAAGAGCGCGTTCGTGAAGACCCTCAGCTCCGATGTGCAGGACGCCATCGCCGAGCACGGGATCCGCAACGCGCTGGTCACCTCGATCGCGCCGACCGGCACCATCTCGCTGTTCGCGGACAACGTGTCGTCCGG
>DATBKR010000543.1:0-8262 GCA_036555805.1 Hyphomicrobiaceae bacterium
CTGCGCCATGCAGGACGGCGTCTTGAACCTGTGCCGCGTCAAGATGCGCGACCAGCAGCGCCTCGCGCACGGGCCGCTCAACGAGTACAGCCAGTACGGCGAGGGCATCCCGTTCGGCCCGGCCGTGCCGCGGGCGGGCAACGACTCCGGTGGCGGCCAGCCGGGGCGCATCCTGAAGTGCAAGGGCTGGGAGACCGACCCCGACGCCTACATCTACTTCATCACCCAGGCGCCGGTGTGGGAGGCGATCTGCGACGTGATCGGCGAACCCGGCTGGAAGACGCACCCCGACTATGCCAAGCCGGCCGCGCGGCTGCCGCGCCTCAACGCGATCTTCGCCCGCATCGAGAAGTGGACCATGACCCAGACCAAGTTCGAGGCCATGGACATCCTCAACAAGTACGACATCCCCTGCGGGCCGATCCTGTCCATGAAGGAGCTGGCGGAGGACAAGTCGCTGTTCGCCACCGGCACCATGGTGGAGGTGGACCATCCCAAGCGCGGCAAGTACCTGTCGGTAGGCAACCCCATCAAGCTCTCCGCCAGCCCCTCCGAGGTGAAGCGCTCCCCGCTGCTCGGCGAGCACACCGAGGAGGTGCTGGCCGAGCTCGGCTATTCCCTCGACGACGTGCGAAAGCTGGCCGAAGTCGGCGCGACGGCGGCCGTCAAGAAGGCCGCGGCCGAGTAACCCCGGACGCGGCAGGACACGAGCCATCGAGCGCGCCCGCGACGGCGGGCGCCCACCCAAAATCCGAGCGAGGAACTCCGATGCGGATCGTCGTGCATGGACAGGAAGCCTTCGGCAAGGCCGTTCTGGAGAGGCTTCTGGAGCGCAATGAGAACGTGGTGGCGGTGTGCTGCGCACCCGACAAGGCCGGTCGGCCCGAGGACCCGCTCAAGGTGTTCGCCAGAGAGAAGGGTCTGCCCCTTCACCAGCCCAGGAGCTGGAAGATTCCCGAGGCGCTCGACCTCATGAAGTCGTTCGACGCCGACATCTGCATGATGGCCTACGTGCTGCTGTTCGTGCCGCAGCCAGTGCTGGACGCGCCGCGCTTCGGCACGTTCCAGTATCACCCTTCGCTGCTGCCGGCGCACCGCGGGCCGTCATCGATCAACTGGCCGATCGCCATGGGCAAGACGCGCACCGGGCTTTCCATCTTCTGGCCCAACGAGGGCCTCGACGAGGGGCCCATCCTGCTCCAGAAGTCGGTGGAGATCGGGCCCGACGAGACGCTCGGAGATGTGTACTTCAAGAAGCTGTTCCCGATGGGCGTCGATGCCATGATCGAGGGACTGGAACTGGTGCGCGCCGGCGTCAAGCTGAAGCACACGCAGAACCTCGCCGACGGCTCCTACGAGGGCTGGTTCAAGAAGGAGGTCGCCGAGATCGACTGGGGCAAGCCGGTCGCCGAGGTCTACAACCTGATCCGCGCCGCCAACCCCGCGCCGGGCGCCTGGGGCACCATCAAGAGCACCAGGGTCGACATCTTCGACGCCGCCAAGGCCGCCGGCGACGGCCCACCGGGCCGCGTCCTGGACATCGGCGATCAGGGCATGACCGTCGCGGCCCAGGGCGGCGCGATCCTTGCGAAGCGCGTGCGAGGCGCGGACGGCAAGAAGGTCGCGGCGGCGGAATGGGCCAAGGCCGCGGGCGTCGGTGCCGGCGATGCTTTCGACAAATCGGCGCCGAAACCCTAACCCCACCAACCCCATGTTCAAACGTCTGCGCGAGTTCGCAGGAGGGAAGAAGAGTATGGCTGTCAAGTCGGATATCGAGATTGCCCGCGAAGCGAGCATGAAGCCCATCGCCGAGGTGGGCAAGAAGATCGGCATTCCGGCCGACGCGCTGCTGAACTACGGGCCCTACAAGGCCAAGGTGTCCTTCGACTTCATCAACCAGGCGCAGAAGAACAGGGACGGCCGGTTGATCCTGGTCACGGCCATCACGCCGACGCCGGCGGGCGAGGGCAAGACCACCACCACGGTCGGCCTCGGCGACGGCCTCAACCGCATCGGCAAGCGCACCATGAGCTGTCTGCGCGAGCCTTCGCTCGGCCCCTGTTTCGGCATGAAGGGCGGCGCGGCGGGCGGCGGCTACGCCCAGGTGGTGCCGATGGAGGACATCAACCTGCACTTCACGGGGGATTTCCACGCCATCACCAGCGCGCACAACCTGCTGGCGGCGATGCTCGACAATCACATCTATTGGGGCAATTCTCTGGGCCTCGATGCGCGCCGCATCTCCTGGCGCCGCGTGATGGACATGAACGACCGCGCGCTGCGCTCGATCGTCAACTCGCTCGGCGGCACCGCCAACGGCTTCCCGCGCGAGGACGGCTTCGACATCACGGTGGCCTCCGAGGTGATGGCCATCCTGTGCCTCGCCATGGACCTGAAGGATCTGGAGCGCCGGCTCGGCAACATCGTGGTCGGCTACACGCGCGACAGGAAGCCGGTGAAGGCGGCCGACCTCAAGGGCGACGGCGCCATGACCGTGCTCCTGAAGGACGCGCTGATGCCGAACCTGGTGCAGACGCTCGAGAACAACCCGGTCTTCATCCACGGCGGCCCGTTCGCCAACATCGCGCACGGCTGCAACTCGGTGCTCGCCACCAAGACCGCGCTCAAGCTCGCCGACTACGTGGTGACGGAGGCTGGCTTCGGCGCCGACCTGGGGGCGGAAAAGTTCTTCGACATCAAGTGCCGCAAGGCCGGGCTCAACCCCGCGGCGGCCGTCGTGGTGGCCACCGTGCGCGCGCTCAAGATGCACGGCGGCGTAGCCAAGGACGACCTCAAGAACGAAAACGCCTCGGCCGTGGCCAAGGGCTGCGAAAACCTCACGCGGCACCTGGAGAACGTGCGCAAGTTCGGCGTGCCGCCGGTGGTCGCCATCAACAAGTTCATCACCGACACCGACAAGGAGATCGCCGAGGTGATGAAGGCCGCCGGGGCCGTGGGCGCCAAGGCGTTCCTGTGCACGCACTGGGGTGACGGCGGCAAGGGCATCGAGGCGCTCGCCCACCACGTCGTCGACCTCGCCGACAGCGGCCAGTCCCAGTTCAAGCCGCTCTATCCCGACGAGATGCCGCTGCGCGACAAGGTCAAGACCATCGTCACCGAGCTCTACCGCGGCGCCGACATCGCCTGCGACGCTTCCGTTGAGGCGCGCTTCAAGGAGCTGCAGGCGTCGGGCTACGGCCACCTGCCCATCTGCATGGCCAAGACGCAGTACTCGTTCTCGACCGACGCCAACAAGAAAGGCGCACCCACCGGCCACATCGTGCCGATCCGCGAACTCAGACTCTCCGCCGGCGCTGAATTCATCGTCGCCATCACCGGCGAGATCATGACCATGCCGGGCTTGCCGAGGTCCCCCTCGGCCGGCTTCATCCGCCTCAACGACAAGGGCCAGATCGAGGGCCTGTTCTAAGGGCTGAAAATGGACCAGATCCGCCGGGCCGCCGGTTCTGACAGCCGCTGGCTGGCCGGCGCACCTTCGCGCGTCGGTATCGAGGAACGCCGGGTCGGGGCGATGTGGAACCCTCCGGCCCCTACCCCTTGAGGGCCTTGTTCAGCTCTGCACTCGGCGCGGCATCGGCAAAGCCGTTGAAGCTGCCGCCCTCGGCGATCTGCTTGGCGGCGCGAATGAAGCCGCCCCAAGCCGCCCGCGCCAGCGATCCACCGACGCTGATGCGTCGTACCCCGAGCGCCTCGAGGTCCTTCACCGTGAGCGGGCTGGGCGTGCCCATCAGCAGGTTCACCGGCTTCGGCGCGGCCGCCGCCACGACGGCCGAGATCTGCTCGCGCGTGGCGATGCCGGGCGCGTAGAGGCAATCCGCCCCGGCCTGCGCGTAGGCCTGGAGCCTGCGGATCGTCTCGTCGAGGTCGGGCTTGCCGCGGATGAAGCCCTCGCTGCGTCCGGTCAGGAGCACGTCGCCGCCCGCCTTGTCGATGGCCGCCCGCGCCGCCTTGATGCGCGCCACGGCAAGGTCGAGATCGTAGAGGGGATTGGCCCGGTCGCCCGTGAAGTCCTCGATTGACAGGCCGGAGACGCCGGTTTCAACGCACAGCCGCACGCTTTCAGCCACGCCCTCGGGCGCGTCGGCGAAGCCGCCCTCGAAGTCGGCGTTGACGGGCACGTCGACGGCCGCCGACAGCTCGGCGAGGTGGGCGAGCACCGTCTCGCGCGTGACGCCGCCGTCAGCTGCTCCCCGCGACCAGGCAAATCCCGCGCTGGTCGATGCCAGAGCCTTGAAGCCCATGCCCTGCAAATAGCGAGCGGTGCCCACGTCCCAGGGGTTGGGGATGACGAAGCAGCCGCTCTCGTGGAGCCGGCGGAATTGGGCGCGCTTCTCGGAGGTAGTGGGCATGGCTCGGCCTCCCTGATTGCAGACGCCGATCTTAGCCCCGGCAGGGCGGACTCATAATCACAATTCGCTCGCCTCTGCACCGTCGTGTCAGCAGACTTGGCCGCAGGCCGGCCCACACCGTCGCCGTGTCAGTTGACCCCCACCGCACGGCTCATGGTCGCGCCGATCTCGGCATGGATGACGAGGTCGGCCAGCCCGTCCTGGTCGGTCGGGTCGCGGTTGAGGATGACGAGGCGCGCGCCGTTGCGCTTGGCGATCGGGGGAAAGGCGGCGGCTGGATAGACCACCAGCGAGCTGCCCAGCACGATGAACAGGTCCGCGCCCAGCGTCGCCGCATGCGCTCGCGCCATCTCGGCCTCGGGCATGGGTTGGCCGAACGAGATGGTAGCGGTCTTGATGTGCCCGTCGCAGGCCGTGCAGATGGGAAGCCGCTCGTTGACAGTGAAGATCTCGCGCACCCAGTCGAGCTCGTAGCGCCTGCTGCAATCGAGGCAGACCGCATACGTGGTGTTGCCATGCAGCTCTATCACCTGATCGGCGGGCACCCCCGAAGCCTGGTGCAGCCCGTCGACGTTCTGCGTGATGACCGCGCTCATCTTGCCGTGCTCGACGAGCTTTGCGAGTGCACGGTGTCCGGCGTTGGGCGTCGCCTTCTCGATGGTCGGGTGGGTGGCAAACTTGCGCCGCCACGTCTCGCGCCTCGCCTCGGCGGAGGCGAGGAACTCGCCGAACGGGATCGGCCTGTGCTTCGTCCAGATGCCGCCAGGCGAGCGGAAGTCTGGAATGCCGGATTCCGTGGAGATGCCGGCCCCAGTGAAGGCGACGGCATTGCGCGCTTCGGCAATCATGCGCCCGAGCGCGTCGATGGCGCTGCTGGTGTCAGACCCTCTGGGTCTGACACCATCACCACCCGAGATCGGCGTAGAATTTGGCCGTTGCGATATCGACGCCATCTGCGATGAAATCCCTGTAGTTTGCATCACAGTTTGAGGGGCCGAAGTTGCCGCGCGTACAGCGTTTTTCTGTGTTCGTGCCCATGCAGGTGTCTGACCCTCTGGGTCAGACACCATTGGACGACGATTGCCGTATGGTGTCAGACCCAGAGGGTCTGACACCCGCAAACGCCGCCTCCATCTCGCGGCGCGTCTTGACGACGTCGGCGCTCATGTCGATGGACACGTCAGACCAGCGCAGCGGCCGGCCCTCGGCGATGTCGCGGGTGAGCGTCACGTCGCTGGCAAGGCCCAGCGGCAGGTAGCCCTCGGCGAGCGAGACGTGCGCCGGCGTCTGGCGGCCCCACACCGTGAAGCCGCCCTCGCCGTCCAGCACCTCGCCGGTCTTGAGGGGCCGCTTGGCGGTGGCGACCACGTCGGAGTTGAAGCACATCGGCGCGCCCGTCGGCTCACCGCGCAGGGCCACCGATGCAACGGAGATTCCCAGCTCCAGCCCGATCATGTGGGTGGGCCGGTAGAGCGTGGCGTACCTGCCGCTCTTGTCCTGCAGGCAGTTGTACTCGACGAAACACTGTGCCGCATACGGGCTCTCGCTCTCCACTACCACGTAGGTGCCCATGGCGAGGTGGTGCGGCACGTCCTTTCCATCGCGATAAAGCGAAGAGACGACCTCGGTCACACCCTTCTTCTCCAGCGTGCCGCCTTCCGACCTCGGCTTGCAGACATCCGCCAGCTCGAAGCGCGACGCCGGCGGGAATCCGAGGCCACCCGATTGCGCCAGCAGCCCGGTGGCGTTGCATACCGCCGTCATCTCGATGCCCGACTTGGTGCCGTCGAGGAACGAGTTGAACATCTTGGGATTGATGTGGCTCCGATCCTGGATCGGCAGGTACTGCATGAGGATGTCCCACACCGTGTCGGGCGTGGACTGATGGTAGCTCGGGTGGTAGCGCGTGCCCTTGCCGGCGGCCACCACGCTGAATCCGCACGCGCGCGCCCAATCCACCTGCTCGCAGATGAGCGCCGGCTGGTCGCCCCAGGCCAGCGAGTAGACCACGCCCGCCTCGCGCGCTCGGCGCGCCAGCAGCGGGCCGGCCAGCGCGTCGGCCTCCACGTTGACCATCACGATGTGCTTGCCATTCGCGATCGCGGCACGGGCCAGCCTGATGCCGGTGGCCGGATCGCCGGTCGCTTCGATCACCACGTCGATGCCGGGGCACTGGATCAGCGCCAGCGCGTCGTCGGTGACGAAGGTCCGGCCGGTCTTGAGCGCGTCACCGAGCGAGCGCGCCTCGATCTGCTCCCTGGGCCAGCCGACGCCGGTAAGCCGCTCTTGTGCGCGGGCCGGCATGAGGTCGGCGAGGCCGGCAAGGTGCATGCCCGGCGTCAGCCGCACCTGCGACAGGAACATGGTGCCGAACTTGCCGGCGCCGATCTGGCCGATGCGGATCGGCCGTCCCGCCGCGGCGCGCTCCCTCAGCATGGACGACAGGTTCATGGGCACTCCTCGCGGTGTCAGACCCTCTGGGTTGACACCGTTCCGCAACCGGCGTTGGAGCTACGGTGCCAGACCCGGAGGGTCTGACACCTACGCTCACGGGTAGAACAGGGGCTGCTCGGCGTCCGAGTCGGCGGCGAGCAGGCCGGCGACGATGGAGCGGGTGAGCTGCTCGGCCATGCAGCTGTGGCCCACGTCGTTGAGATGCAGGTTGTCGGCGGCGAGATAGAAGCGGTCTCCGTGCTGGCGCGCCAACTCACGCATGGCTTCGAAGCGGTCGACGAGCAGCACGCGCGATTCGCGGGCGACCTCGGCGACGGCGGCCACCACGCGCTCGTAGTAATCGTCCTTGGCCAGGGCGTCGCCATACTGCGGATCGACCAGAACCACGTCGATGTGTTGCTCCTTGAGCCAGGCGAGCGTGGTCCTGAGGCACTCCCTGAAGCGGTCGAGACCAACGTGGCGGATGGCATCGTTGGTGCCCACCTGCCAGACTACCAGGTCCGGCTGCGCCTGCGCTACCTCGCGCTTCATGCGGTCGGCGGCGCCCTGCGCCTCCTCGCCCGACAGGCCGCGCCCCACCACCACGAAATCGAGCCCCTTGAGGCTGCCCTCCAGATCCGTCTCCAGCTTGGCGACGTAGGTGGCGGCCGGCGAAGACGCCCCGACGCCGGCCGTCGAGGACGAGCCGATGGCAAGCACCTTGACTTCCCTCCTGGCGCGCACGGCACGTTTCAGCGCGCGCAGCGGCCGGCGGAAGGCCTCGCCGGGAACCCGCTTGGAGCGGCAATCGGGCGACAGCATCGGAGGGGCAGGCGGAAGAGAGAAAGCGCGCGGGGTCGCCGCAGCCAGCTCCTGCGCACCGCCCCCCGCGGGAGCGGCGGCGAGGGCGAGCACGAAGCCGAAGGCGCGCCAGGCAAACGCTTGCAAAGTCATAAACGTCGAGCCCCAATTGCCTCCGCCCAAAGTCTAGGCGAGCCTCGCTCAGCGGTAAAGCAGTGGGCAACGGCCCGCGAACTGGGGGTCAGACCCCTCGCGTCGTCGCTGGTTGCTTAATACGGCGGTGGAGGCAAGGGGTCTGACCCCCGTTATTGACAGGACCGCGGGCGGCAAGCCAGAAACACGCTTCATGGAGCACGCCATGTTGCAGAGCATCATCGAGGCCGCCTGGGACAGGCGCGACGGCATCAACCCGTCCACGCGCGGCGAAGTGCGCGAGGCCGTCGAGGCCGCGCTCGACCTTCTCGACAAGGGCACCGCACGCGTCGCGGAGAAGCAGGCCGGCGAGTGGGTCGTAAATCAATGGCTCAAGAAGGCCGTTCTGCTGTCGTTCCGGCTCTACGACATGACCGCCATCGGCGGCGCGCCCGACGGCGCGACGTGGTGGGACAAGGTGCCCTCCAAGTTCGCCGGCATGACGCCCGACAGCTTCAAGGCCGCC
>DATBKR010000544.1:0-4469 GCA_036555805.1 Hyphomicrobiaceae bacterium
CTCAAGCAGACCCAGGACAACCCGTGGGAGGTGTTCCTGGCCGCCCATCCCAAGGGCTCCGTGGTGGAAGGCCCGGTGCGCAACATCACCGAGTTCGGCCTGTTCGTTGGCCTCGACGGGGGCGTCGACGGCATGGTGCACCTCTCCGACCTCGACTGGAACCGCTCCGGCGACGAGGCCATCAAGGACTACAAGAAGGGCGACCTGGTCAGGGCCACGGTGCTCGACGTCGATCCCACCAAGGAGCGCATCAGCCTCGGCATCAAGCAAGCGCTGGGCGACCCGATGGAGAAGGTGGGCACCCTCAAAAAGGGCAGCCAGGTCACCTGCGAGGTCGTTGCGGTGCAGGACAACGGCATCGAGGTGAAGATCGTCGATACCGACATCACCACCTTCATCAAGCGCTCCGACCTCTCGCGCGACCGCTCCGAGCAGCGCCCGGAGCGCTTCAACGTGGGCAACAAGGTGGATGCCGCGGTGACCAGTTTCGACAAGAACAATCGCCGCATCTCCGTCTCCATCAAGGCGCTGGAGATCGCCGAGGAGAAGCAGGCCGTGGCCCAGTACGGCTCCTCCGACAGCGGCGCCTCCCTCGGCGACATCTTCAAGGCCGCCATCAAGAAGAAGGACGAGGCGCAGCAATAGGGTAGGTGTCAGACCCTCCGGGTCTGACACCGTGGCTCCTACCCGTCATCCCGGCCGGAGCGGTGCGAGCCGACGGCGAGCAGCGCTCCGAGCAGGGATCTCCCTGAGGGTGGGATTCGCTTCACGAGGTCCCGGTTCCCCTCGCCTTCGGCTCGGCTTCCGGGGTATGACCGTGCGGAGGTGGTCGCGTCATGACCTTCGAGACCGAATCCGTCCTCGACCGCCGGCGCCTGCGCCGGCGCCTGTCCGTCTGGCGCGTGCTGGCCGTGGTTGCTGGCGCCCTGGCGCTGGGCCTCCTGCTGTTCTCCTCGGCCGAGCGGGCGGGCCTCATCGAGCAGAAGCAGATCGCCCGCATCACAATCGACAGGCTGATCACCGATGACCGCGACCTGCTGCGCCTGATCAAGAAGGTGGGCGAGAGCAGCAAGGTCGCGGGTGTTGTCGTTTACGTCAACAGCCCGGGTGGCACCACGGTTGGCGGCGAGGCGCTGTACGAGGCGCTGCGCGAGTTGGCCAAGTCGAAGCCCCTGGTGGCGCAGTTCGGCACCGTGGCCACCTCGGCCGCCTACATTGTAGGCCTCGCCACCGACCGGATCATCGCCCGTGGCAACACCATCACCGGCTCGGTAGGCGTGATCTTCCAGTGGCCCGAGTTCTCGCAGCTGCTCGATAAGCTCGGCATCAAGGTCAACGAGATCAAGAGCGGCCCGCTCAAGGCGAACCCGTCGCCGTTCCAGCCGCTCGACGAGCCCGGCAAGGCGGCGGCCGAGAAAATGGTGGCAGAATCGCAACGGTGGTTCGTGAATCTTGTGCGCACCCGACGCGGCATCGACACCACCAGCGTGGCCGGTCTGGAGCAGGGCGCGGTGTTTTCGGGCCGCGACGCGCTCGCCCACAAGCTGATCGACCAGATCGGCGGCGAAACGGAGGTTGTGCGGTATCTGGAGGACCAGCGCAGCGTGCCCAAAGGGCTCAAAATCGTCGATTGGAAGCCGAGCCGGGACAGCGATTGGAGCCTGGTGCGCGTGGCCACCCAGGCCCTCGCGCGGACCACCGGCCTGACCGCGCTGGAAGACCTCGGCCGCCTCCTGAGCGACGAGGGTCGCCTTGCAAGCTTGCGCCTTGACGGCCTCGTGTCCGTTTGGCACGGTACGGAAAGATGAGCAATTACAGAGATTTCCGTAGCCCGAGGACGCGTGGCATGATCAAGTCGGAGCTGATCCAGAGGATCGCGGCCGCCAACCCCCATCTCTATCACCGCGACGTGGAGCGGATCGTCAACGTGATCTTCGGCGAGATCGTCGACGCCCTGGCGCGAGGCGACCGCGTGGAACTGCGCGGCTTCGGCGCCTTTACCGTCAAGCACCGGGCACCGCGCATCGGCCGCAACCCGCGCACCGGCGCCTCCGTGGCGGTGTCCGAGAAGTACGTGCCATTCTTCAAGACCGGCAAGGACCTGCGCGAGCGCCTGAACCGCGCGGCGGTGGGCCGGGCGGCCGTGGGCAGGTAGGGATTAGGGATTAGGGATTAGGAGCGCCCCCGAAACCTAATCCCTAATCCCCATCAGAGGTGAGCGTGCTGCGCCGCATCGTCAGGATCGTGCTGCTTCTGCCGGCCGCGGTCGTCCTCGCGGCGCTCGGCATCGCCAACACGCATGACGTGCGCCTGGTGCTCGACCCGTTCCGCCCCGACGCGCCTGCCGTCTCGCTCGTGCTCCCGTTCTACGTCTGGCTTCTCGGCACGCTGATCGTGGGCGTGCTCATCGGCGGTGCGGCGATGTGGGCCACCCAGTCGCACTGGCGCCGCAGCGCCCGCCGCCGCGAGGTCGAGACGCAGCGCTGGAAGGCCGAAGTGGAGCGTCTCAACCGCGAGCGCCAGCCTGAGCCGCCGCGCCAGCTGGCTCCGGCGAACCGCTGAAAGGCGCGCCCGCCACAGGGCGTCGTCGCTTCGTTCCGGGTGCCGGTCTAAGCTGGCAGCCCTGAAACCCGCAATCCGACCCCTGAAACCTGAACCCCTGCAACCCTGAAACTTGACCCGCATGCGCACTTTCGATGCCGCCGCCGTGGACGCGGCGCTCAGCTACCCGGCGCTTATCGACACGCTGGAGGCGGCCTTCGCCAAGGGTGCCATCGCACCGCCGCGGCATCACCACGCCATCGCCCTAGACGGCCGCCCCGAGGCGACGCTGCTGCTCATGCCGGCCTGGGAGGCGCGCGCGCGGGGTTCCGCCTTCGCCGGCCGCTACATGGGCCTCAAGGCGGTCACGGTCTATCCCGACAACGCCGCGCGCGGCGCACCGGCCGTGCTCGGCAGCTACCTGCTCATGTCGGCCGAGACCGGCGCCACGCTGGCCGTCATGGAAGCCACCCGGCTCACCGCCTGGCGCACGGCAGCGGCCTCGGCGCTGGCCAGCCGGCATCTCTCGCGTCCCGACGCGGCCCGCCTCCTGATGGTGGGCGCCGGGGCACTGGCGCCGTTCCTGGTGCGCGCCCACGCCTCCGTGCGCCCGATCCGCGAGGTGGCCGTGTGGAACCGTTCGCGTCCGCGCGCCGAGACCCTCATCGCCGATCTGGCCGCGGCCGGCATCGCTGCCGCCGTCGCCGACGACCTGGCCGCGGCCGTTGGCGCCGCCGATATCGTCTCGACGGCCACGCTCTCGTCCGACCCGCTCATCCGCGGCGCCTGGCTGAGATCCGGCACGCATCTGGACTGCGTCGGCGCCTTCAAGCCCACCATGCGCGAGACCGATGACGAGGCCGCGCGCCGCGCCCGCCTCTTCGTCGACACCCGCGCAGGCGCCTTCGCCGAGGCCGGCGACATCCTGCAGCCGCTCGAGGCCGGGATGATCGGCAGGGAGGCTGTGCTGGCGGAGCTTTCTGAACTGTGCCGAGGCACGGCGCGCGGGCGCACCTCGCCCGAGGAAATCACCCTCTTCAAGTCCGTCGGCGCCTCCATCGAGGACCTCGCCGCCGCCGTGTCGGTGTACGAGCACCACGAGGCCGACCCATAAGCAGAAAATCGAACGCTGGCCGAGCGATACCGATAAGATCGGTGAGGGCTTGGCGGGTATACCGAACCCTCATCTTCGAAAGCGCGCGTAGGCGGCGGCAACCTCGGCATCCGTTGCAAACTCGCCCCGACGGCCTTGGGCGATGCCGTTGGCGATGGCCGAGCGCGTTGCCTCGTCCTCAGGCGGTGCGGCAACGTCGCCAGTCCAGCTTTGAGCGATTTCGGCCAGGATTTGCACATGCTCGTCGGAGAGCCGTGGCAAGCTGGCCGTAATCTTGGCGATGGCTTCTGAACGGGTCATGGAGCCAACATATCACAATTTGTGCAGCCCGGGACCACGGTATGAGGCGGGAAGATATGGGCGGTCTGACACCTGCGAGATCCTCGCCTATAATACCGCCGATGGCTCCCATTACCAAAGTCAAGATCTGCGGGCTCACCACGGAGGCCGCGCTGGAGGCGGCCCTGGCCGGCGGGGCCGACTACGTGGGCCTCGTGTTCTTCCCGCCCAGCCCGCGCAACCTGTCGCCCGAGGCGGCCAAGCCGCTGGCGGCCAGGGCGCGCGGGCGCGCCAGGATCGTAGCGCTGATGGTGGACCCGGACGACGCGCTCCTCGATGCCATCGTGCGGCATGTCGATCCCGACCTCCTGCAGCTGCACGGCGAGGAGAGCCCGGAGCGCGTGGCCGAGGTGCGCCGGCGCTGGGCCAAGCCGGTGATGAAGGCGGTCAAGGTCGAGGCGGCCCAGGACGCCGAGGCCGCGCTCGCCTACCGCGGCATCGCCGACCTCATCCTGTTCGATGCGCGCGCCCCCGA
>DATBKR010000545.1:0-9305 GCA_036555805.1 Hyphomicrobiaceae bacterium
TGTCGGCCATGGCGGCGCGCTGCTTGAGCTGGTCGACGGAGAGATAGCCGGGCGGCGCCAGGTACTGCGGCGTGGTGCGCGCATAGTCCTCGAAGAAGCGCTGCAGGTGGCCGACGTACTCCTGCCGGGCCCGCTCCTCCGTTTCGGCAACGTAGACGAAGGTGAGCAGCGGGAACTGGTCGGGCTTGAGCTGGTGGCCGTAGTGGGCGGCGCGCTGGCGCAGCGTGTCGTTGAGCTCCTTGGCGCGCTGCTGGGTGACGAACACCGAGGCATAGCCGAAGCCCAGCTCGGCCGCGATCTCGATGGTCTCGGGGCTGCCGGTGCCGACGATGTAGCAGGGCGGGTGTGGCTTCTGATAGGGGCGTGGCCAGGGGTTGAGAAAGCGGTAGGTGTAGAAGTTGCCGTAGTGCGTGGTGGGCCCGTCCTCGGTCCACGCCTGCAGCATGATCTTGATCGACTCCTTGAACTTCTCGCGGGCCGTGGCCGGGCTGACGGGGTTGGACCAGTATTCCATGCCGGTGCCCAGCGGCAGCGCCACTTCCAGCCGGCCTTGCGACATGACGTCGAGGATGGCGTACTCCTCGGCCAGGCGGTTGGGCAGCATGAAATTGGGTGGTGTGCCCCACACGCAGATGCGCGCGTTCCGGGTCTGCGGCACCAGCGCGGCGGCGATCAGGTTGGGCGTCGCCATCATGCTGTAGACGGTGTTGTGGTGCTCGTTGACGACGATGGCGTCGAATCCGAGCTTGTCGGCCAGCACCAGCTCGCTCAGGTAGCGGTTGTAGAGCGCGTGCCCCTTCTCGGGGTCGAAGTACTTGTTCGGGAAGCTGACCCAGAGGGACTTGTAGTCCTTGTGGTTCTCCGGCAGATGCACGTAGGGCATGAAGTGCATCGCGTTGAAGCGGAGCGCGCCGCTCATCGTCCTCCTCCCGAGCTTCTGCTTTTTTCTGTTTGGGAACGGTCGACCGAGAAACCCGGCTCACCTGCCGGCAGCGATCCGGACCGGTCCGGGGGCCGACCTTCGGCGTCCTCCCGTACCGTACCTTGGTCGCAATCCAGGGAATCCGCAATGGAATTCTGAACGGCGCGGCGCACGAGCGTCCGCCTCGGTCGCGGCCGGCCTCGCGGCGCGTCCAAGTCTGCCATCGGTCATCGCCGCGACCTTCAATCGGGGACAGGGCTCCGCCCGTTCCGGAGTTGCGCCGGGCGTCGGCAAGGCATGCGCCCAAGTCGAGGTTGCGGATGGGCGCGGCTCCGTGTTCTTCTGTCGTCAAGGGATCTTGTTGGGACGCGATCTACGGAGGGGGAAAGCTATGGGCAATTGTCGCGCCGCTGCGCTGGCCGCAGTGACGGGGGCCGCTCTAGCCGGGGCCGCGCTGGCCCTGACGGCAATGCCGGGCGGCGCCCAGGCGCAGGAGGTGACGCTCAAGGGCATCACGTCGTTCGCGGAGAAGACGTTCTACTCGCGCGCCTTCGAGCGGTTTATCGACAAGGTCAACGCCCACGGCAAGGGGCTCGTGCAGATCAACTATATCGGCGGCCCCAAGGCGATGCCGCCGTTCGAGGTTGGCAAGGCACTGGCGAGCGGGGTGGTGGACATCGCCAATGTGACGGGCGCCTTCTACACCAACGTCATGCCGGAGGCGGACGCCTGGAAACTCACCGAGCGGCCGATGGCCGAGCTGCGCAAGAACGGCGGCTTCGACTACATGGCCAGGATCTACGACCGGAAGATGAACGCGGTGTTCCTGGCGCGGCACGTGGACGACAACCCGTTCCATCTCTATCTGACGAAGCGCATCGACAAGCCCGACCTCACCGGCCTCAAGCTGCGCATCACGCCGGTCTATCGCGAATTCTTCCAGGCCCTGGGCGCCACCGTGGTGCAGACGGCGCCAGGCGAGGTCTACACCGCGCTGGAGCGGGGCGTCGTGGACGGCTACGGCTGGCCGATCACCGGCATCTTCGACCTGGGCTGGCACGAGAAGACCAAGTTCCGCGTCGATCCCGGCTTCTACAGCGCCGAGGTGAGCATCCTGATCAACAAGAACTCCCTGGCGAAGCTCAACGGCGCGCAGAAGAAGGTGATCCTGGATGCGGCAGCCTGGATCGAGGCGCAGGCTTCGGAGACGGCCAAGGAGAACGCGGTCGACATCGCCAGGCAGAAGGCGGTCGGCATCGAAGTGATCGAATTCAAGGGCGCCGAGGGCGAGGCCTGGCGCGCCAAGGCCTACGAGGCCGGCTGGGCCGCCATCATCAAGCTCAGCCCCGAGCACGGGCCGAAGCTCAAGGAGTACTTCTCCAAGGGAACGTAGGTTGGGTCGACCCCGGCGAAAGCCGGGGACACCCAACACCGTTTGTTGGGTCTGCGCTTCGCTTGATCCAACCTACGGGGGATACAATGGAACGCCTCTCTGCCGCTTTCGGCCGCATGCTCGACGGGTTGATGCTGGCGGCGTGCCTGCTGCTGCTCGCCATGGCCATCATGATCGGCGCCGATGTCGTCACCCGCAACATCGGACTCGGCGGCATCGCCTGGAGCGGGGAGATGTCGGAGAATATCATCTACCTCCTCACCCTCATGGCCGCGCCCTGGCTGCTGCGCCAGGGCCAGCACATCCGCGTGGACATCCTGCTGCGCGCCCTGCCGGAGAAGACGGCGTGGCTGCTGGAGTGGGTCGGCGACATCCTGGGCCTCGCCTGCTCGCTCTATTTCGTATGGTACGGATGGGCTGTGCTGGCGGCCAGCTACCAGGCCGGTGCCATCACCATCAAGACGCTCATCACCCCCGAGTGGTGGATGCTGGCGCCGCTGCCCGTGGCCTTCCTCTTGTTGGCCATCGAGTTCCTGTTCCGCATGCGCCGTCTCGCCCGCGCCAAGCGCGCACCGCGCACCGACGCGGTCTCTGCGTCATGACGGCACAGAAGGGGTCAGACCCCTCGCCTCTGACATACCGGCTCCTACACAGCGCTGGTGGCGAGGGGTCTGACCCCTGCTGTCGCGAGGACAGGCACCCATGACGTGGCAGGCGGCTGCGCTGCTGCTGCTCGGCGGGTCGACGGCGCTCTTGCTGCTCGGCATGCCGGTGGCGCTGTCGTTCGTGGCCATCAACATCGTGGGCGCCATTCTGTTCCTGGGCGGCGACGCCGGGCTGGCGCAGGTGGTGCGCAACAGCGTGGCCTCGGTGATGAACCTGTCGCTGACGCCGATCCCGCTGTTCGTGCTGATGGGCGAGATCCTGTTCCACACCGGCCTCGCCATCAAGGTCATCGACGGCGTGGAGCGGCTCATCCGCCAGGTGCCGGGCCGCCTCGCCGTGGTGGCCGTGATCGCCGGTACCATATTCTCCGCCGTCTCCGGCTCGACCATTGCCACCACCGCCATGCTGGGCTCGCTGATGCTGCCCGTGATGCTGGCGCGCGGCTATCACCCGACCATGGCCGCGGGGCCTATCATGGCCATCGGCGCGGTGGACATGCTGATCCCGCCGTCGGCCCTGACGGTGCTGCTCGGCAGCCTCTCCGGCATCTCCATCTCCAAGCTGCTGATCGGCGGCGTGGTGCCTGGCCTGATCCTGTCGGTGGCGTTCGTCGCCTACATCGTGGTGCGCGCGCAGCTGACGCCACGCCTCGCGCCGCCAACGTCGGCGGTTAACCATTCCCGCTGGGAGAGCTGGCGCCTGCTGGTGGTCTACGTGGTGCCGCTGGTGGCGATCTTCGCCGTGGTGGTTGGCGCCATGTCGGCCGGCTTCGCCACGCCCACCGAGTCGGCCGCCCTCGGCGCGCTGGCGACCATGGCGGTGGCGCTGCTCTACCGCGTGCTCACCCGCGAGGCGCTGATGAAATCGCTCAAGGGCGCGACGGCCATCTCCGGCATGATCATGTTCATCATCCTGGGCGCCACGACCTTCTCGCAGATCCTGAGCTTCTCCGGCGCCAGCGAAGGCATGGTCGCGGCCATCCTCGGACAAGGCCTGTCGCCGCTGGCCGTGGTGGCGCTGATGATGCTGATCCTCGTCTTCCTCGGCATCTTCATCGACCAGGTGAGCATGATGCTGATCACGCTGCCCATCTTCATGCCGATCGTGACGCGGCTCGGTATCGACCCCGTCTGGTTCGGCATCCTGTTCCTGATCTGCATGCAGCTGGGCCTGCTGCTGCCGCCGCACGGGCTGCTGCTCATGACCATGCGCGGCGTCGCGCCGCCCGAGGTGACGATGGCGCACATCTTCAAGGCCGTCGTTCCCTACGTCGTCATGAGCTTGCTGCTGCTGGCCTTGCTTCTGCTGTTCCCGGCCGTCGCCATATGGCTGCCGAACAGGCTCATTGGATGAGCGCAAATGAAAGACAATCCCACCGTCGCAGAGGTGCTGGCCCGCGACCTTGCCGCTTACGGCGCGCGCCGGTGCTTCGGCCTGCTCGGCACCGCCAACTTCAGGATCTCGCACGCGCTCGTCGAGAACGGCGTGGAGCTGATCTCGGCGCGGCACGAGTGCAACGCCGCCAGCATGGCCGACGCCTACGCCAAGGCTACGCAGGAGCTCACGCTCGTCAGTGTGCATTCCGGGCCGGGCCTCACCAATGCGCTCACCGGCATCGGCGAGGCCGCCAAGAGCCGCACGCCGCTGCTGGTGCTGGCAGGCGACGTGCCGGTGGGTGCCGTCAGGTCGAACTTTCACATCGAGCAGGCCGAGATGGTGCGCTCCGTCGGCGCCGTGTCGGAGCGCATCCACACGCCCGCCTCGGCGCGGGAGGATACGCTGCGCGCCGTGACGAGAGCGCTGCGCGACCGCCAGACGGTGGTTCTCAGCCTGCCCACCGACGTGCAGGATGCGCCCTTGCCCGGCGGGGCCTCGCCTCTCGCGCTGCCGCCGGCGCCTGGTCCGCTGCATCCCGATCCCGCCAGCGTGCGCGCACTGGCTGACGCGCTCGTGGAGGTGCAGCGCCCGCTGGTTCTGGCCGGCCGCGGTGCCGTGATCTCAGGCGCGGAGACCACGCTGATCGCGCTGGCGGAGCGCACGGGCGCGCTGCTGGCCACGTCGGTGTGCGGGCACGGCCTGCTCGCCGGCGACCCGTGGTCGATCGGCATCAGCGGCGGCTTCTCCTCAGCCGTAGCGCACGAGCTGATCTCCGAGAGCGACCTGATCCTGGCCTTCGGCGCCAGCCTGACGCAATGGACCACCAAGCGCGGCAAGCTCATCGCGCCCGATGCCGTCGTCGCGCAGGTGGACGTGGAGGCCGCCAGGCTCGGCTCGCAGATGCCGGTCCAGATCGCCGTCCACGCCGACGCCTGCACCGCCGCCGAGGCGATTCTGGCCGGACTGGACGCGCGCCAGTTCGGCGCCCGCACCGGCCGGCGCACGGCCGAGACTCGCCGGCGCATCCGCGAGGGCAGCAACCATACCGCACCATATCGGGACACGTCGAGCGCCAGCTTCATCGACCCGCGCACGCTGAGCAAGGCGGTCGATGCCATCCTGCCCGGGGCGCGTGTCGTGGCCTCCGACTCGGGCCACTTTTGCGGCTGGGTGCCGCGCTACCTGCGCGTGCCGAGCGCGAGGGCGTCGTGCCTCAGCCACTCGTTCCAGTCGATCGGCCTGGGGCTGGCCTCGGCCATCGGGCTCGCCGTCGCCAATCCGGGCGCGCTCGCCGTCCTGGGCGCCGGCGACGGCGGTTTCCTCATGTCCATCGCCGACCTGGAGACTGCCGTCCGCCTGAAGCTCAGGATGTGCATCCTCGTCTACAACGACAGCTCCTACGCGGCCGAGGTGCACCTCTACCGCCGCCGCGGCTTCAGCATCGACATCGTACAGTTCCCCGACACCGACTTCGCCGCTATGGCGCGGGGCTTCGGTGCGCGCGGTGTCACGGTGCGCACCCTCGACGATCTGGAGCCGGTTCGTGCGTGGGTAGCCGAGGGCGCCCCTGGCGTGCTCGTCGTCGACGCCAAGATCGACCCCAGCCTGGAAGCCGACTGGCACGCCGAGCACTTTCCGTGATGCATCAGGCCATCGGGTTGGCGCGTCAGTGCGGAACCGGACGTGACACCGATACACCGGTTACGGTGCTTCCGTCTCATGCTATTCTTCGGCAGCAGCCGGTCGGGGGAGGAAACCGAGGATTGCGGATGGTTGCCAGCGCCACCTTCGCGGAGTTCCTGTGCGAGCAGCTTGCGCCGCTCGGCCGCGTCAGCATGCGGCGGATGTTCGGCAAGACCGGCGTATTCTGCGACGGGTTGATGCTCGCGATGGTGAGGGACGACACGCTCTTCTTCCGGGTCGACGACCACAACCGGGCGGTGTTCAGGGAGGCCCGATCCGTGCCGCCCCTCAACTATGAGAAGAAGGGCGCCACCATAGACCTCGCCTACTGGCGCGCGCCGGAGAGGCTGTTCGACGAGCCCGATGAGCTTGTCGCGTGGGCTCGGGCGGCCCTGGCGGCGGCGCGCCGGGTGGCGGCGGAGAGGGAGCGGACAGCGCCGCGTCGGAAAGCGAAACTTCCGCCGACGTGAGCGCGGATTGAGGCGCCGGGCAGAGCACGACCTCGTGCGGCTCAGGCCGCAACGGCGTTGAACGCAAGCTGCAGGAGGTCGATCTCGGCGCTTTTGCGCAGGGGCTCGGGAATCGCCTGGGCCAGCGCCTCCCGCAGCGTCTCGGCGGAGCTGCCGTCGATCACGAGCGCTGAGGCCGGACAGGCGTCGGCGCCGGTGCGCAGCGTCTTCTCCATGGTCGGCGCGGCGGTCGTCGCCACATCTGCGCGCCACGCCTCCGCACGCAATACGCCCGGCGACCTACGGAGCGCATCGAGTATCGCCGCGCATGTCGTGGCTGCATTGGCCGCGAACGGGTCGGAGGCAAACCGCAGGGTGGCGATGACGCCGCCGTCCGCGGCCCCCCGGCGCGCCTTGACCTCGAAGGCCCCGCGCACGGTGGCGCGGTAGTGCGGGAAAATACGCTGCGACCAGGGGCTCGGGGCATTGAGCGCGGCGAGGTAGGGCGCACTGGCGAGCACGCCGACCTCGGCCACGTCGTAGCGGCTGAAGTAGCGCGGTCCCTGCCCCAGATTGACGTAGCGCCGCGCTCTCAGGAAACCGGGCACCGCCAGCCGTTCGACATGGTGCTCGCGGTCGTACCAGTCCTCGACGGCCTTCTCCTGGCCCGCCGCCACGCCATGCCAGACTCCCAACGCACCGGCTCCCGACGCGGTCATCTCCCGGCTCCTCCACCTCGCACGCCCGCTCCCGGCGCTGACTGCGCCCCAATCGCGGCCTTTTGGGAAGCGGATTCTTTTCGTTTGACAGGCGAATGCCGCCGCCCGCAATTTTCAATGCTGAGAACCAATGCCGCGCTGTCGAAAAGAAGCGGCCGGAGGAACGAACGCGATGCCGCCCAGGAAAAGCGGGGGAGCACCGGCTCTCGCGCTGCGGCGCGGCGTCGCCCCCGGGGCGCAGGGAGGGCGCAGGGCGTGCCGGCAGATGATCCATTCCGCGGCTTCGCCGAGTGACCTGCCGTGAAGGCGGCGCCTTTCGACTACGTGCGGCCCGAAAGCCTCGGCGAGGCCTGCGCGCTGCTCGCCGCCGACGCCGACGCGCGCGCGATCGCCGGCGGGCAGACGCTCGTGCCGATGATGGCGATGCGGCTGGCCCGGCCGACCAGGCTCGTGGATATCTATCGCCTGCCAGAGCTGCGGGGGATCGAGGGCGACGACGACGGCGTGACAATCGGGGCCGCGACGCGGCAGGCGGATGCGGAGCACAGCCCTGCCGTGCGCCGGCTCGCGCCGCTGCTGGCGAAGGCGCTGCCCTGGGTCGGACATCCGCAGACGCGCAATCGCGGCACCATCGGCGGCTCCATCGCCAATGCCGACCCCGCGGCCGAGATACCGCTCGTGGCCGTGACACTGGGGGCCCGCATCCATGTCACCAATCCCGCCGGGGTGACGGCGCACGAGGCCGGCCGGTTCTTCATCGGCCCCATGCTGACGCCGCTCGCGCCGGGCGACTGCGTCAGTGCCGTGCGCTTTCCGCGCCGGCGCCAGGAGCGCGTGGGCACGGCCTTCCACGAGGTGAGCGCGCGCCGCTCGGACTTCGCCTTCGTGGCCGCGGCGGCGCAGGTGGCCCTCGATGCCGCGGGGTGCATCCTCGAGGCGGCGCTCGGGATCGGCGGCGTGGCCGACCGTCCCGTCCGCATCGATACATCGACCCTCGCAGGCCAGCAGCCCGACCGGCGCCTGATCGAGGAGGTGGCGCGGGCCGGGATGCGCGATCTGCGGGCCGCCTCCGATATCCACGCATCGGCGGCCTACCGGCACCGTGTCGCCGCTGTGCTGGGCGCGCGGGCGCTCATCGACGCCTGCGCCGACGCTGCAGTGGCCGCAGCGGACCCGGCGCACGAAGGGACCTGACATGAGGGTGACGCTCGACATCAACGGGGAGCAGCGCACGGCGGACGTGGAGCCGCGCAAGACCCTGCTCGACGCCCTGCGCGAGGAGTTCGGACTCGTCGGCACCCGCGCCGGCTGCGAGCACGGCGTGTGCGGCGCCTGCACGGTGCTCCTCGACGGCGCCCCGGCTCGGGCCTGCCTCATGTTCGCGGTGCAGGGCGACGGCTACGCCATCACCACCATCGAGGGCATCGCGCCCGCGCCCGGAGAGCTGAGCGCGGTGCAGGACGCCTTCTGCGCGACGCACGGGCTGCAGTGCGGCTACTGCACACCCGGCATGGTTCTCACGGCGCACGCGCTGCTCGCCCGCAACCCGCGGCCGACGCGACAGGACATCGTCGAGGCGATCTCGGGCAACCTCTGCCGCTGTACAGGCTACGGCCAGATCGTCGAGGCCATCGAATATGCCGCCGAGCGCCTGCGCGGGGCCAACGCGCCCGCAGCTGCCGCTCCCCAGCCGCGCCGCCGGGAGGAGCGCCGATGAAGCGCCACGCCGGGCCTTTGAATTTCGTCGCATCGAAGCGTCGCGTGCGCGAGGACCGCCGCTTCGTAGCCGGGCGCGGGCGCTACGTGGCGGACATCGCGCTCGACAACATGCTGCACGTGGCGGTCGTGCCGTCGCTCTACCCGGCGGCGCGCATCCTCGCCATCGACGCGGGCGCGGCGCTGGCCATGCCCGGCGTGCACTGCGTGCTCACCGGCGCGCAGCTGGCGCAGGCCGTCGCCCCGCTCTTGAACGGCCTCGATACGCCCAGCGTCCGCCGCTACCCGCTGGCCGTGGGGCGGGCGCGCTACGCCGGCGAGTGGGTGGCGGCGGTGGCGGCCGAAACGCGCGCGCTGGCCGAGGACGCGTGCGAGAAGGT
>DATBKR010000546.1:0-2359 GCA_036555805.1 Hyphomicrobiaceae bacterium
CGCCAGTGTCTCGATGCGTCCGGTTTGAATCAGATCTGGATACGACTCGGTAACCAACCGCTCCAGGAGGTCATTGACTGGAATCTTCCGTACGCCATCAAATGCAACGTCGTAAAGACCTTTGGCAACAGCAAGATCAAACGCCTTGTTCGCCAGCTCGCGACAATCTGCACGTTCGGCGAGCTTCGCGAGAAGGAAGTCCTTCGCCAGCGGATGAACATCTATTCTCCCGCTCGTCTCGTACGCAAGCCCCGTCACAAGCACCTGCTGAGCCGCTCCGTGAATGCCAAGGAAAGCATCGAGCTCCGCCGCCTTAACCCGGATCCACCGATTTGCTCGGTGAGGGGTCGGGTTTGAGCTGTGGCGGCCGTGGCTGGCGTTTCGCTGGTCGTGTGTGGGGTGTTCGCTGTCGCCGGTCCGGTCAACGGATCGGCGGGAGTCGTTTGCCGCTGTTTGTCGGGCAGCGGTGGTCGCGCCCGGAGGGGTCGAGGAGTGCCTGGTTGTGGCGAGCGCGCTGGCGGTGTGGTCAGGCGGCGGGAAGCGCGCGGATCCGCTCGAGCGCGTCGAGGTAGTCGCCTTGCCATGGCCAGCGGGCGGGGAGGTGCAGCGTCCAGGATCGGCCGTGGCGGGTGAGCCGGCCGGCGATCTGCAGCCAGCGGCGGCGGAGGGTGCGGGCGGCGCGGACGGTCGTGTCGGGCAGGCCGAGCTGTTGCGTCCAGCGGAGTAGGTTGTGCGCGAGCGCGGCGAGCACGGTCCAGGCGCCGTTGGCGTTGAACTCGCCGGAGGGGAAGTGCGCGAGCGCCTGCTCTTTGAGGTCGGCGATCACCTGCTCGACGACGGCGTGGTCGCGATGCTCGGCCTCGACGAGTTCGAGTTCCTCGCTGCGGTTGGTGACGAACGCGAAGTGTCGCCACTCGGGCCACAGCTGCGCCTGCGCGCCGAGCAGCCTGGTGCGGCGGACGATCAGCCGCCGGCCGCCATACCGGGTTTCGGCGATCTGCGCCTCGCCCTCCTCCGGGTAGGCGATTGTTTGCCAGGCAGCCTCCTCGATCGCCTCGACCGCTTCGCGGATCCCCTGCTGCATGCGCACGCCGATCGAGTACTGCCAGCCGGCCTGCTCGAGCCGCGTGAACACCTTGTTGTTCCAGAAGCCGGAGTCGGCGCGCAGCAGCTTGACGCCGGTTGCGCCGGCGCGGGCGACGCGGGCGATCAGCTCCTCGGTGAAGCGGAGCATCCCCTTCTGCGTGTTCGCCGAGCCTGTGCGCAGACGGATGTGCAACACCTCGCGCGTATCGGCGCGGGTCGCAAGCAGCGGGTGATAGCCGAGCAGGTTCGTGTACCCGTAGGCGGCGCCCTCCTTCAAGCGGCCGCAGACCTCGCCGACGAAACTGTCAACGTCGACGACCAGGCGCCCGTCACCGGGGCCGGCGCCGGCCCGCCACGCGCGCACCAGCGCCTCCCCGAGCAACTTGTCCAACTGGCGCACGTGCCCGAAGGTGAACGCGCGCAGGAACGTCCCCAGCGTCGAGGGCGCCGGCAGCCAGCCGCCCAACAGCCGCCGCGTCCGGCCCGCTCGCAACACCTCGCAGTCATCGATGCTGTCCGCGCCCAGCACCATCGCGAACACCACCGCCATCACCTTGCGGCCAGCGTTCGCGGCACCCGGCCTGTCGCGGCGCAACCGCACCAGCCGCCCGGCCAAAGCCTCGATCCCGAGCCGCTCGGCGAGCGTCGCGACCAGCATCACCCCCGCATCGGAAACGGCCCGTTCGTCGTCGAACGCGACCGACAACCGGTCCACTACAACAGCCTCTTCTTCGTGCACCATCTCGGTGACCTCCTGACGCCGGGCCCCGGCTGCCCATACAGCCTGGAAAGACCCTGCTCAGGAGGTCATTCTCGCCCGCTCACCTGACGGACCCGGTACACCACTTCGGTGGATCCAGGCTTAGACGAGCCCCTTCCGCAGTGGGTCTCTCTGGGCTCTAGGGCGCGATTCCGCGCAGCCCTGCGCGGTCGTCCGGCCGAAGCGAGTGCTGGCTCGTCTGCTGCTGGAACTGATGCCTCAGATGCTTCAGATGCTGGATCTGGGACGGCGTCATCCCCTCGAAAAAGTGCACCTCCGCCTGGTACCACGCTTCGGCGGTCGTGGCAGCTTGCGCCTTCGCGCTCGTCTCACCCTCGCCGCTTCCAACACGTGCCTGCGCTACGCCGGCGCCGAGCGCGAGCACAGCGGTGCTGGCCAGCGTGACGAATGAGAGTCCGATCTTCATGATCTCGTCCCTTCTGTCCGATCGCCCAATGCGATCACTACAGGGGTTGAGACACCGGCTGCCGGTCCGATACCCGGGATGAGGAC
>DATBKR010000547.1:0-5430 GCA_036555805.1 Hyphomicrobiaceae bacterium
GGGTCGCGAGGCCAGCACGCGCTTCTCCTCTACGGTGTAGCGCGCGCTCAGCACGTCGCCGGGGCGGACCGGACGCTTCCAGCGCACCTCGTCGACGCCGGGCGAGCCCAGCGAGGCGGCGCGGATGAGCAGGCCGTCCGCCACCATGCGCATCATCATGGCGCAGGTGTGCCAGCCGGAGGCGCACAGGCCGCCCACGGGCGAGGCCTTGGCGGCCTCCGGATCGGTGTGCATCGGCTGCGGATCGAAGGCGCGGCCGAAGGCGATGATCTCCTCCGCGGTCACCACCTTGTGGCCGAAGGCGTAGGGCTCGCCCACCGCGAGGTCCTCGTGATGCAGCTTGTCGCCGTCTTGCACCTTTTGTTGCACCCCGTGCCTCGCTGGTGGCCCATGATCCGAACCTCTGCTTACAGGGCGCAGTTGCGCTTGTCAGCGCCGGCGCGCCGGGCAACATAGCTGGTGCGCAATCGGGGATGAATTGGGTTTTGTGGCATGGCCGCGGATCGCAGCTCTCGCATTGTCGTGGCCGGCGCCGGCAGCATCGGATGCTACCTGGGCGGCTGCCTGGCTCTTGCCGGCCGTGAGGTGACGCTGCTCCTGCGGCCCACTTTGGCCGCGAGCATCGCCCGCCACGGCCTGCGCGTCTCGGATCTGGACGGGGCGGACCGATCGGTGTCGGCATCGGCGATACGGCTGGCGACCGACGCGGCGGCAGCGCTCGCCGAGGCCGATATCGTCCTAGTCACGGTGAAGAGCGGCGACACGGCCGCCATGGCGGAGCTGATGGCGGAGCACGCGCCCTCGGGCGTGACGGTGGTGAGCCTCCAGAACGGCGTGGGCAACGTCGATGCGCTGCTGACCCGGCTCGGCGGCATGGCGCGCGTGGTGCCGGGCATGGTGCCGTTCAACGTGGTGCAGACGCACGCCGTGGAAGAGGTGCCGCGCTTCCATCGCGCGACCAGCGGCACGATGCAGATCGGCGCGGGCGTGGCGGGGCTGCGCGTAGCCTTGCATGCCGAGGGCGCCGCGGTGGCCGAGAGCGGAGACATGGCGGGCGTCCTGTGGGGCAAGCTGCTCCTCAACCTCAACAACGCGCTCAACGCGCTGGCCGGCATTCCCCTGACGGCCGAGCTGGCCGACAAGCGCTGGCGGCGGCTGCTGGCCCGGCAGATCGACGAGGGGCTCGCCGTGCTCAAGGCGGCGGGCATCCGTCCCGCGCCCATCGAGGGCGTGCCGCCCGGCGCCGTCCCGCGCATCCTGCGGCTGCCCGACTGGCTGTTCCGGCGCGTCGCGCGGCGCATGCTGGCGATCGACCCCGAGGCGCGCTCGTCGATGTGGGAGGACCTGGAGCGCCGCCGGCCCACTGAGATCGACCACCTGCAGGGCGCGATCCTGGCCCTGGCTGCCAAGACGCGTGTCAGAGTCCCGCTCACCGAGCGTATCGTAAGGCTGGTGAAGGCGGCGGAGGCTGCGCGCGCAGGCTCGCCGAGCCTGACGCCGGAGCGGATCGGGGGGTAACTGTCATCCCGGAATTGCGCGAAGCGCAATATCCGGGACCCAGGGGTCCGGGGGGATGGCGTGGGGATCGTGGCCCCGGGGTACCGGGTCTCGCGCTGCCGCGCTCGCCCGGCATGACAAATGGGCGGCGGATTACGGGCTTCACCCTCATCCGCCCTCCGAGAAAGGCTTGGAGGAGACAAGCATGGATGCCGATGCAATCGTGGTGGGGGCCGGGCTGGCTGGCCTGGTGGCCACCTGCGAACTGGTCGACAGGGGCAAGCGCACGATCCTCCTCGACCAGGAGGCGGAGCAGTCGCTGGGCGGGCAGGCGTTCTGGTCGTTCGGCGGCCTGATGTTCGTGGACTCCCCCGAGCAACGCCGGCTCGGCATCCGCGACAGCTACGACCTGGCCCTGCAGGACTGGATGGGCTCGGCCGGCTTCGACCGGCCCGAGGACCACTGGCCGCGGCGCTGGGCCGAGGCCTACGTGGGCTTCGCCACGGGCGAAAAGCGGCCGTGGCTTCACGCCATGGGCGTGCGCTGGTTCCCGATCGTGGGCTGGGCCGAGCGCGGCGGCTATCTCGCCACCGGGCACGGCAACTCGGTGCCGCGCTTCCATGTCACCTGGGGCACGGGGCCGGGGCTGATCGCGCCGTTCGTTGCCAGGGTGCGCGAGGCAGCCAAGGCGGGCCGCGTGGCGCTGCGCTTCCGGCACCGCGTCAATGCGCTGACGCAGACGGCGGGCGTGGTGGACGGCCTGGCTGGCGACATCCTGGAGCCGAGCGGCGTGGAGCGCGGCGCACCGTCCTCGCGCACGGTGGCGGGCGACTTCGCGCTGCAGGCGCAGGCCGTGATTGTCACCTCCGGCGGCATCGGCGCCAACCACGACCTGGTGCGGTCAAGCTGGCCGAACAGCCTGGGCCAGCCGCCCTCGCACATGCTGTCCGGCGTGCCGGACCACGTGGACGGCCGCATGCTGGGCATCGTCGAGGCGGCCGGCGGCGCCGTCATCAATCCGGACCGCATGTGGCACTACACCGAGGGCATCACCAACTTCGCGCCGATCTGGAGCCGGCACGGCATCCGCATCCTCCCCGGTCCGTCGTCCCTGTGGATCGACGCCACGGGCCGGCGCCTGCCGGTGCCGCTGTTCCCCGGCTTCGACACGCTGGGCACGCTCGCGCACCTGCGCAAGACCGGTTACGACTGGTCCTGGTTCATCCTGACTCAGAAGATCATCGAGCGCGAGTTCGCGCTGTCGGGCTCGGAGCAGAACCCGGACCTCACCGGCAAGAGCATCCTCAAGGTGCTGGGTCGCCGTTTCGGCGTGCCGAGCCCCGTGGACGCCTTCAAGAAGAAGGGCGCGGATTTCATCGTGCGGTCCACCCTGCCCGAACTGGTCGCCGAGATGAACGCCCGCACCGGCTCGCCTTCGATCGACGTGGGCGCTCTGGAGCGCGAGATCGCCGCCCGCGACCGCGAGATCGCCAACCCCTACACCAAGGACGCGCAGGTGACGGCGCTGCGCGGCGCGCGCAACTACCTCGGCGACAAGCTGATCCGCGTGGCCAAGCCGCACCGGCTGCTGGACCCCAAGGCCGGCCCGTTGATCGCCGTGCGCCTGTGGGTGCTGACGCGCAAGACCCTGGGCGGCCTGCACACCGACCTGTCGGGCCGCGTGCTGCGGTCGGATGGCGAGCCGCTGGGCAACGTGTTAGCCGCCGGCGAGGTCGCCGGTTTCGGCGGCGGCGGCATGCACGGGTATCGGGCTCTGGAAGGGACGTTCCTGGGCGGCTGCCTGTTCTCGGGGCGCGTGGCGGGGCGGGCGGCGGCGGAGCGGGTGGGGTAGGCGATGAAGACGCCGTCGAGATTTGCGCTGCCCTGGAGGCGCCGCTGCGCGGACTCCCTCTCCCCGCCGCCCTCGGGCCATCCATCAGCGATGCACTTGTCACAAGGGTCCCGAGGGCGACGGGGAGAGGGTTGGGGTGAGGGGCAGCAACAGGCTCCCCCCTCTCTCACCGCGGGGCCTCGATGAAAGCGAGAAGCGCGTCGAGTGCGTAGTCGAGGTTGTTGTCGTTGGTGACGCGGAAGACGCGATACCCAAGTTTGGCCAAATAGCGCGTGCGGGTCTCGTCGCGCGATCTCCGCTTCGGTCGAGTGAGTGCCACCGTCAACTTCGACGATCACGCCAGGGCAGGTGCGCCCGCCGGTACATCCAGCCGAAGCTGGATCGACCCGCCGCAAGCTGCGCCTTGGCAAGCACATGCCAAGCATAGGTCAAGCATTGATCGAGCATTGATCGAGCATTGACTGCGTGCTCGCAAACGTGAGTGGGCGGCTGCTTGCATTGGGCTTAGTATTGCGCAGCTAGCCGGGGATCACGCCTGTGAGCGGAGAAAGTCCATGGCAAGCAAATTGGCCACATTGGGCGGCGCCGCTTTGGCACTGCTCATGGTCTCGAGCCTTCCCATCCCGGCGCTCGCGAGAGGCGGAGGTGGTGGACACGGAGGTGGTGGGCACGGAGGTGGTGGGTTCGGCGGTGGCCACATGGGTGGGGGCATGGGCGGTGGACACTTCGGTGGCGGGCACATAGGTGGGTTCGGCGCTGGGCCGCGCATAGGCGCGTCCAGGCAGTTCGCCCCTGGGGGCGCGCGCTTCGCGAACCGTCCGTTTTTCCACGAGAGGCGATTCCATCATCGGCACGCCAACTTCTTCGCCTTCCCGGCCTACGGCTACTACGACTACGGGTACGGCTATAGCTGCTATTGGCTGAGGCGAAACGCCGTCGCTACCGGCAGTCCCTACTGGTGGAACCGCTTCTACACCTGTGCCTACGGCCCCGGCTACTGACCGGCCGCCCGAGATGAAGTGTCGGCGGGTTGCGGCTCGGGCGATCGCGGTCGCCGGATGCCCGCATGGCGTTGCGGATCGCGTCGCCCTCGGGATCGCACAGGCGGGCTGTGCTCATGTGGAGTATTCCGCAATGGGCGGTTGTGGGGTGCTTTGCCCACCACGTCCGCCAACGTCATCCGGCGCCGATTGCGAGCGAAGCGAGCGAGCGGGAACAAGGCCGATGACGAAAAGGACAGCGATTCATTTGGCCGCCAAGCAGGTGGGATAAGCGGTTCCGCTCCACATCAATTGGAAGGCGTGCTCCCCTCTCACGCGCCGCGGCGCACCAGGTTGTTCGGACCTGCCCGGCGCACGTCGGTGAGGCCGCAGAGCGCCATGGAGACGTCGAGCTCCCTGCGGATGCACTCCAGCGCCTTGGCCACGCCGGCCTCGCCCATGGCCCCGAGGCCGTAGATGTAGGGGCGGCCGATGAAGACGCCCTTGGCGCCCAGCGCAAGCGCCTTGAGCACGTCCTGGCCGCTGCGGATGCCGCCGTCCATGAACACCTCGATGCGGTCGCCCGCGGCGGCCGCCACCGCCGGCAGCGCTGCGATGGACGAGATGGTGCCGTCGAGCTGGCGGCCGCCGTGGTTGGACACGATCAGGGCGTCGGCGCCGCTCTTGGCGGCCAGGTCGGCGTCCTCGGGGTCGAGGATGCCCTTCACGATCAGCTTGCCGCCCCACTGGCCCTTGATGCGCTTCACGTCGTCCCAGTTCAGCGTGGGGTCGAACTGCTCGCTGGTCCAGGAGGCGAGCGCGCGCGTATCCTTCACGCCCGGCGCGTGGCCGACGATGTTGCGGAACGTGCGGCGCTTGGTTGCGAGCATGCCGAGCCACCAGCGCGGCTTGCCGGCGATGTCGACGACGTTGGCGAGCGTCATGCGCGGCGGCGCGGAGAGGCCGTTCTTGATGTCCTTGTTGCGCTGGGCGAGGATCTGCAGGTCCAGCGTCAGCACCAGCGCCGAGCAGCCCGCGGCCTTGGCGCGCGCGATCAGGCGGTCGTTGAAGTCGCGGTCGCGCATCACGTAGAGCTGGAAC
>DATBKR010000548.1:0-5466 GCA_036555805.1 Hyphomicrobiaceae bacterium
CAACGGCGTCGGCAAGTCCACCACGCTGAAGACCATCATGGGCCTGGTGCAGCCGCGCCAGGGCAGCGTGCTGCTCGACGGCAAGGCCGTCACCGGCCTGCCGGCGCACAAGCTCGCCCGCCTCGGCATCGGCTACGTGCCCGAGGACCGCCGAATCTTCCCTCTGCTCACGGTGATGGAGAACCTGCGCACCGGTCTCGACCGCCAGGGCGTCGGCGAGGCGCACAAGCGGGCGCTGCTCGACAAGGCATTCGCCTCTTTCCCGCGGCTCGCCGAGCGGCGCAACCAGGCCGGCGGCACGCTTTCCGGCGGCGAGCAACAGATGCTGGCCATCGCGCGCGCCATGATGCTGGAGCCCAAGATCGTCCTGCTCGACGAGCCGACCGAGGGGCTGATGCCGCGCATGGTCTCGCAGATCCGCGAGATCATCGCCGGGCTGCATAACGAGGGCGTCGCCATCCTGCTGGTGGAGCAGAACGTGCCGCTCGCGCTGGACGCGAGCCAGCGCGTCTACATCATGGAGAAGGGCAGCGTGCGCCACCACTGCGCCGCATCGGAGATCAACGCCAACGATCCCGTCATCAGGCAGTATCTGGGGGTATGAGCGCCATGCAGGCCGTGGCCGATTTCTTCGTGAACTTTCCGTACGACCTGCTCATCGTGCAGACGGTGAACGGCATCGTCACCGGCATGATCCTCGCGCTGGTCGCTTCCGGCCTGACGCTGATCTTCGGTATCATGGACGTGGTGAATTTCGCGCACGGCGAACTCTTCATGCTTGGCGCCTACGTCGGCGTGCTGGTGCTGACCGCGACCGGGAGCTTCTGGCTGGCGCTCATGCTCGCCACGCTCATCGTTGCGCTGCTCGGCGCCGCCATGCAGATCGCGGCCCTGCGGCCCCTGGTGGGGCGCGACCCGCTCACCACCATCCTCGCCACCTTCGGCATCTCGCTCATCCTGCAGAACTATGCGCTCTGGCAGTTCGGGCCGGTGGCGCGCAAGATCAACGAGCCGGTCACCGCCCACTTCAATCTCTTCTACCTGGAGTATCCGTGGTACCGCCTGATCATCGCCGGCCTGTCGGCGGCGATCATCGGCGCGCTCTATGCGTTCCTCAAATACGGCAAGCTCGGCATCTGGATCCGCGCCACCACGCAGGACCGGGTGATGGCGCAGGCGATGGGCATCCCGGTGCCTTGGGTGCTGACCGGCGTGTTCGCGCTCGGCGCCGGCATGGCGGCCGCCAGCGGCGTGCTGTTCGCCCCGCTGGTCGGCGTGAATCACACCATGGGGCTCGACTGGGTGCTCAAGGCCTTCATCGTCGTCGTGGTCGGCGGCATGGGCAATCTCGGCGGCTCCATTGCTGCGGCCATCTTCGTCAGCCTGCTCGAGGCCTACGCCGCCATGTGGGTGAGCCCGGCCCAGGCGGTGATCGTCTCCTTCGTCGTGCTCATCCTCACCCTGCTGTTCCGTCCCACCGGCCTGTTCGTCCCGACCCCCAAATGACAACCGCTCTCGAAAAAGCCGCCCCGCCAGCCAAGCTCCGGCCGGCCCACACCGCCATCTTCTGGATCGGCTTTTGCGCGGTGATGGCGGTGCTGATCGCAGCGCCGCTGGTGCTGCCCGAGTTCTGGAAGCGCTTCCTGACGGAGATCCTGATCTGGGGCCTCCTGGCCATGTCGTCGGATCTGCTCATCGGCTACACCGGCATGGTGTCGTTCGGGCATTCGGCGTTCTTCGGCCTCGGCATGTACGGCGCCGCCGCCGCGCTGCTGCTGGTGAGCCCGCCCAATCTGTGGCTCGCCATCGGCTTCGGGCTCGCCGGGGCGGCGGGGGCGGCGCTGCTCGTCGCCTACTTCTCGACGCGCCTGCGCGACATCTACTTCGCCATCACCACGCTGATCTTCAGCCAGATCTTCTACGTCATCATCTTCACCTGGACGGCCATGACCGGGGGCGAGAACGGCCTGATCTTCTCGCGCCCGCACTTCTCGATCCCGTTTCTCTACGACGTGCGCTTCAACTCCACGACCATGCACTGGTTCGTGCTGGCGCTGGTGGCGGCCTCCTATCTCCTGCTGCGGCGGATCACGCAGTCGCCGTTCGGCATGGTGCTGCAGTCGATCCGCGAGAACGAGCCGCGCACCCGGGCGATCGGCTATGCGGTCGAGCGCTACAAGATCGTCTCGGTGATGCTCTCCGGCGTGTTCGCCGGACTCGCCGGCGTACTCTATGCGGTGCAGAACCAGTTCGCCGCGCCCGATTTCGTGTTCTTCATCACCTCTGGCGATACCGTGATCTTCAACGTCATGGGCGGCATCGGCACCCTGGTCGGCCCGATCGTCGGCGCCGCCTTCTTCCAAGTTGCGCGGGAGCTCCTCTCGGACTTGTTCGGCGACCAGTTCCCCTACCTGATCCCGCTCGGCGTCGTCTTCATTCTCATCATCATCTTCCTGCCGCAAGGCCTGCTCGGCTTCGCGCGGCGCTGGCTCAATCGGTAGTCGAGGGGTCTGGAAGGGGTAGGGGCAGGCATTCGACCAGGGCCGTCCAGCGCGTAGGAACTACCTCAGGAGCAGACGGCATCGCTTCGGCGCCGAAGGGGTCCGGGACGTGCCACTAGCGTTGTGACTCTGACAAAGCGTACCCCGTCGTCATGCCGGGACTTGTTCCCGGCATCCAGCTAACCCCTTGCCTTACCTTTTGCTCTTGGCTGGACCCCGGCAACAAGTGCCGGGGCGACACGGAACCATATGTTAGTGCAGGAACACTAGATCGCTACGACGGCATTTCTAGAGCAGTCTTATGCGTTTCCAGATACGAGCGCGGAGATATCGATTGACAACTATCAAAACGATACCGCATAGCATCATCTGTATGCCGATTTGAAAACCGTTCGACAGCTTTGCAGATGACGCGTAGGCCGGATGTCCTGCGCGATAGCGAAGGTGAATGGACTGCCCCGCCAAAATGGGTTCTTTCAGCCCAAGTCTTGGAAACGCCGCTTCGGTCTCTATTTGGCGGCCGTCGCGCGTTTGAAAACGCAGCTTGGCAAAGGGTGTGCGGTAAACCAAAACAAAGGTGCCCGCGGGAACTTGATCGATGCGCCCACACGGCAGATCTTGCGTCTTGCAATCCTCGCAACGCTTGACCGTGCATCGCATTTCGACACCGATGACGGTTGCGTTCGTGGGTATACCTGTGAAGTAGTCGTAACCGGTCAGGAGGGCGGGAACTGAACCTGCAATGAGGACAATCCAACCAAGCGTCCCAATGCGACCAAGAAGCCATGCCGCAGGTGCGCCCTTCATGGCAATTTCCGCACGCGGCTCAAAACTCCTTCTCGCCGCAAATAGCGGGATGACGAGTGCCAACGTCAGGAGAGCCAGCGCCGATAAACTGCTCCCCATCCAGGACGTCAAGACAACATCGACGATGCCCTGCAAGATGTTCAAAGGTCCGTTATGCAACGCCTCGTTAAACCGAAAGAAGGTATTCGCCGCCAACACGCCAAAAAATATGACCATGAGCGCCGAAAACGCGAACCTCGCCATAAGATCGTCTCCTCCCACTTTGCCGACCACTAAGACTAAATGAAGCGTATTCGCCAAGGTGCAGATTTCGCAGGTGGCGCCAAGTCTGAGTGGATGGCAACACTTGGCCCCGTATCAGGAATGTGCCGGTTTGATCCTGCCGCAGTTACCGCCCAATGACTATCGTATGACCCAACCGGGCGAACGTCGCACCATACCTGTCATGGTCCGGATCGGGTCAGAGCTTGCCGTGCCGGCTACCGCTCTGGCGCGGTGAATGTAACACCGTAACCAGACTATGGAGCGGAAGCGCGGGATGTTCGTCCGAGCTTGGGAAACCGAGATGCGGCGACGCGAGTTTATCAGCTGATCGGCGGCAGCGCCGGCAGCCGGGCCTCGTGCGGCGCACGCGCAGCAGCCGGCGAGAAGCCGCAGGGTCGGACTGCTCCATCCTGGGAGTCCGGAATCGACCTTGAAAGCGATCCAGTGGCGATGGGCTTGGCCGCAAGCTCGAGCCAGACCGAGCACGACATCGGTGAGGCAGCGGAACGCCCAAGTGTTGCCTGCGCCTCGAGCGGGCCAACCAGGAGACGACGACACAGGGCCAACCGTGAACCGGCAAGGCGCGAGCGTCGCCGCTGCCCCGAAGCCACCATGAGAGGTGCAGTCATGAAGATCGTGGTTGTCGGCGGGACCGGCTTGATCGGGTCGAAGGTCGTAGAGAAGCTGAAGCAAAGGGGGCATGAGGCAATCGCCGCCGCGCCAGGAACGGGCGTCAACACCATCACCGGCGAGGGGCTCAAAGGAGCCATGGCCGGCGCGCAGGTGGCGATCGACCTCGCCAATTCGCCCTCATTTGAAGACAAGGCGGCGCTGGATTTCTTCGAGACCTCCGGCCGCAACCTCCTCGCGGCGGAGGCCGCAGCCGGGGTTGGGCACCATGTCGCGCTCTCCATCGTCGGAACCGACCGGTCGCCCGACATCGGGTATTTCCGCGCCAAGGTCGCCCAGGAGAAGCTGATCGAGACCTCCGGCATCCCCTACACCATCGTCCGCTCGACCCAGTTCCTGGAATTCCTCGGCGGCATCGCCGCCTCAAGTACGGATGGAAGCGTCGTCAGGCTCTCGCCCGGCCTGTTCCAGCCCATCGCGGCGGACGATGTTGCCGCCATCGTTGCCGATGTGGCGCTGGCGGCGCCGCGAAATGGCCTTGTCGAGATCGCCGGCCCGGAACGGGCGCCGTTCAACGAAATCGTCGCCCGCTATCTGAAGGCGGTCGGCGACCCGCGTGAGGTCGTGCGCGACCCCGAGGCCCGATACTGGGGCGGCCGGGTCGCGGAGCGCTCGCTCGTGCCGTTGGGCGAGGCGCGCCTCGGCCGCATCGGTTTCGACGAATGGCTCCGCCGCTCACGGGCACGAGCCTGATCCCGCATCCGCCAAACCGAAAGACAGGGCCCCATGAAACTTATCCTCTGTTCGCTGATTGTCGCCACGCTGCCGTTCGGCAGCGTCCTCGCGGATGCGCCGAAGTCGAAGAACGCCAAGGTGACCCTCGTCTACCAGCACGAGCTGCCGAACGTTCCGGGCAAGAGCATCAAGGGCGTGCTCGTCGAATACGGCCCGGGCGGCTACTCGCCCGGCCACACGCATGCCAAGTCCGCCTTCATCTACGCGACGGTGCTCGAGGGCGCGATACGCAGTGAGCTCAACGATGGACCGGTGACGACGTACGAGGCCGGAGAGAGCTGGTCCGAGCTGCCCGGTGACGTCCACCGCGTCAGCGCCAATGCCAGCCAGACGAAGCCGGCCAAGCTTCTCGCGGTGTTCGTGGTGGACACGAACGAGACGGAACTGACGATTCCATTCGGGAACTGAGGTCTTAGCCTGGGAAATGCACGAGAGATGAAAGAGAAGAGCTGTGCCTACGGCTCCAGCG
>DATBKR010000549.1:0-1592 GCA_036555805.1 Hyphomicrobiaceae bacterium
GCGCTGGTCAAGGACGGGGTCATCTACCTTACCGATCACGCCAAGACCGTCGCCCTCGATGCCCTCACCGGCAAGGAAATCTGGAAGACGGTGATCGAGTATCCGCCCGAGACGACGCGCGTCGTCTGCTGCGGCATCATCAACCGCGGCGCGGCGATGCTCGACGGCAAGCTGTTCCGCACCACGCTCGACGCGAGCGTGATCGCGCTCGACGCCAAGACCGGCAAGGAGCTGTGGCGCACCAAGTCGGCGGACCCCAAGGACGGCTATTCGATGACGGTCGCGCCGCTGGTCGCGAACGGCGTCGTCATCGCCGGCGTGGCGGGCGCGGAGTTCGGCCATCGCGGCTATCTCGAAGCCTACGACCCGCAGACCGGCAAGGTGCTGTGGCGCACCTGGACGATTCCGGAGCCGGGGAAGAAGGGCTCCGAAACCTGGCCGAAGAACGATTCCTGGTAAGAGGGGCAAAACTCGTGGCGGTATGATTCTACGATTCTCAGGACGGCACGAGTCAGATTCATTCTGGGAATGCCGCCTCCTGCAGACCTTGACAGTCTTTCGCACGCCGATCTGAAGAGCCTGGTGCTGAAGCTCTTGGAAGAGATGGCCGAGCTGCGGCGGACGGTTGCAGCGCAACGCGACGAGATTGCCAGGCTCAAAGGTGGGTCGGGCCGGCCGAACATCAAACCCAGTGGCATGGACAAGGCGACAGAGCCGAAGTCGTCACCGACGGCTGGGGGCGAGCCGCGCCCGAAGGGCAGCAAGACATCGAAGCTTTCGATCCACGAGGAGCGGACCGTCAAAGTCGCAGCCCCGCCGCACGGCTCACGCTTCAAAGGCTACACGAACTTTGTGGTGCAGGACCTGGTGATCCGTCCGCACGTCGTCAATTTCCGCTGCGAGCGTTGGCAGACGCCGGACGGCGACACGATGACAGCGCCGCTGCCGGCCGGCATCAGCGGGCATTTCGGGCCGGAGCTGCGTCGCTTCGTGCTCGCCCAATACCATCAGGGCCAAGTGACGGTGCCGCGGCTGTTGGCGCTGTTGCGGGTGCTCGGCATCGTCATCTCCAAGCGGCAGCTCGTGCGCCTGCTGATCGCCGGCCAGGACGGTTTCCTCGAGGAGGCCCGCGATGTGCTGCGCGCCGGGCTTGCGAGCGCCCCCTGGATCACAGTGGATGACACCGGCGCTCGCCACAAGGCCGCGAACGGCTTCTGCACGCAGATCGGCAACGCACACTTCGCCTGGTTTGGCACCACGGATACGAAGAGCCGCCTCAATTTTCTAGAATTGCTGCGTGCCGGCCATGGCGATTACGTCATCAATGCCGAGGCGGTGGCCTATATGCGCCAACGCTCGCTCGCCGGACCGGTGATCGCTCGGTTGGCCGAACATCCGGACCGGTTCTTCACCAGTCAGGCAGCCTGGAACGCACATCTCGATCGGCTCGGCGTCTCCGCGCTCGAGGTCAATCCCGATCCGGTGCTGATCGCCACCGAGGGTGCCTTGTGGGGCAGCGTCAAGGCGCATGGTTTCCTGCCCGACACCGTCATCGTCAGCGATGACGCCGGGCAGTTCAACGTCGGCCAACA
>DATBKR010000550.1:0-6486 GCA_036555805.1 Hyphomicrobiaceae bacterium
AGGGCTGCCACCTACCGCTTGATCTCCCACGTCGTATTGTGCGGGATATCCAGCGCGGTGTAGTCGCCGGGGCCGGCCAGGGCGGGCATGGCCTGGCAGGAGAACGGCTCCCTGCCGGTGATGCCTTGGTATTTGCCGGTGCCGCCCACGATGATGTGGGTGCCGCAATTCATTTCTGGCTGCGCCTTGTCGACGTCGCGTGTATCGAAGGTCGAGACGATCTTGTCGCCACCGCTGTCGGCCAGAACGCACACGCCGTCGATGTATTTCTTGCCGGCCACGTCGACGTTGAGCCCCACGCAGCGTGCCGCCATCTTGTCGAGCATCGCCTCTCCCTTCAGGTTTCGCGTGGTCCCGACGGCTTCAAACACGGACGCCTTCCCAACACCCAGGTCATTGTGGTCGAGGGCCACCAGAGGCCGGAAGATGAAATGCGTCACGTAGGGCGCGACCCCCTTCGGGGGCAGCGGCGTCGCGGGGTCCGCCAGGCTGGCCCACGGCACGACCGCCAGCCCGAACCCGTACAACAGCGTCGCGGTCAAGGTCATGTTGAGGGGTTTCATTGCCCGCCTCCCTGGTTGCGCGTCGCGCGCAAGGGCCGTCCGGGACAGGGCCTCTTGAAGCCATCGCAGCTGCGACCTGAGCGCCGTGGCTGGGACAGCCCTTGGCAGGACGCAGAGCACCATTGCTCTATACGCAGGGTCTGTGACTGCGCGCTGAAGGAGAGTATCGGTGGGTCTACCTGTTTCCGGAGGGATGAGTGCCGAGACATGCCGCGGGAATCCCGAGCCGGCCTCTTGCCACCCGGAAGCCGACGTCGATGTTCCGGTTCAGAATGGAGTCGTAGTTGGCGGAACGCAGCGCAGCCGGAGCGTTCATCCAGCCGCCGCTGCGCAGACCCCAGCCGCTGCAATCGCCGCGGCAAGCCCTACGAGATCGGCGGCTTGCCGCAGCCGTCGCCGTCGGCGGGCGGGCCGTGGTCGGAATCGCGGCAAGGATCGCGGCGGGTGGGCTTGGGCGCCGGCGTGCTCTGGGCATACGCGGCAGTCGCGGCGGCGAGACCGGTGCCGAGGCCGAGCGCGGCGAGGAGCGTGCGGCGGGTGACGACACGGCCCGAGGTGATGTCGGCGTCGCAGAGCGTCTTCCTGTCCATCGCAGGTCTTCCCTTGTTCCTGCCCCTCTCCCCGGCCCTCTCCCCGCAAGCGGGGAGAGGGAGAGCCACTCAGCCCGCCGCCGCCACGGCGCGACGGGCCATCACGCCCACCAGGTGGGCGCGGTAGGCGGCGTCGCCGTGGATGTCGCTGACCATATTCTTGGCGTCGGCGGCGATGCCGTTGAGCGCCGCGGCTGACCAGTCCTTGGAGAGCGCCGCCTCCATGGCGCCATGGCGGAAGACGCCGTTGTTGCCGGCGCCGGTGACAGCCACGCGCGCCGGGCCCCCCGTCTGCGCCACGGCCACGCCGACAAGGGCGTAGCGCGAGGCCGGGTTCGGGAATTTTGAGTAGGCGAACTTGGCGGGCACCGGGAACGAGATGCGCGTGATGATCTCGCCGTCCTGCAGGGCGGTGGCGAACAGGCCCTTGAAGAAGGCGTCGGCCTTGAGCTCGCGGCGGTTGGTGGCGACGGTGGCGTTGAGGGCCAGGAGTGCCGCCGGATAGTCCGCCGACGGGTCGTTGTTGGCCACCGAGCCGCCGATGGTGCCGCGGTGGCGCACATGCGGGTCGCCGATGCCGCCCGCCAGCGCGGCGAGGGCGGGGATCGACGACTTCACGGTCGCCGAGTCCGCCACCTCGGCGTGCGTGGTCATGGCGCCGATGACGAGCGTGTTTCCCTTCTTGTCGATACCCTTGAGCTCGGCCACCCGGCCCAGGTCAACGAGGGCCTTGGGGCTCGCCAGGCGGAGCTTCATGGTGGGGATCAGCGTGTGGCCGCCGGCCAGCAGCTTGGCGTCGGGCTTGGAGGCCAAGAGCTTGGCGGCGTCGGCCACGGACTGGGCGCGAAGGTATTCGAAGGCGTACATGGGTCTCGTGCTCCCTTGTTCCGCGACCTATTCGGCAGCCATGCGGGCCGGCGATTTCTGCGCGGCGCGCCAGACCGTCTGGGGCGTGGCCGGCATGGCGATGTCCTCGTGGCCGAGCGCGTCGGTGATGGCGTTGATGACGGCGGCCGGCGCCGCGATGGCGCCCGCCTCGCCGCAGCCCTTGATGCCGAGCGGATTCGATGGGCAGGGCGTGGACGACATGGCGATCTGGATCGACGGCAGGTCGAACGCGTGCGGCATCGCGTAGTCCATGAAGCTCGCCGTGACGAGCTGGCCCGTCTTCTTGTCGTAGTGCGCGTTTTCCAGCAGGGCCTGTCCCACGCCCTGGGCCACGCCACCGTGCACCTGGCCCTCTACGATCATCGGGTTGACGACGGTGCCGAAGTCGTCGACGGCGGTCCAGCGGTCGATGCGGGTGGTGCCGGTCTCGGGGTCGATCTCCACCTCGCAGATGTGCACACCGGACGGGAAGGTGAAGTTGGTGGGATCGTGGAACGCGCCCTCCTTGAGGCCCGGCTCCAGCTGCGCGCCGGTGAACTTGTGGGCGATGTAGGCCTGCAGGGCGACCTCGGGGAAGGTAAGGGTCTTGTTGGTGGCCTTGGAGGAGAAGATGCCCTCGTTGAAGTCCACCGTCTCCTCCGGCACCTCCAGCACGAATCCGGCTACCTTCTTGGCCTTCACGATCACCTTGTCGATGGCCTTGTAGATGGCGGTCATGCCCACCGCGCCCGAGCGCGAGCCGTAGGTGCCCATGCCGAACTGTACCTTGTCGGTGTCGCCGTGGACGACGGTGACCTGCTCGATGGGGATGCCGAGGCGGTCGGAGACGAGCTGCGCGAAGGTGGTCTCGTGGCCCTGGCCGTGGCTGTGCGAGCCGGTCAGTACCTCGACCGAGCCGGTGGGGTTCACCCGCACCTCGGCCGACTCCCACAGGCCGACGCCGGCCCCCAGCGAGCCCACCGCCTGGCTCGGGGCGATGCCGCAGGCCTCGATGTAGGCCGAGAAGCCGATGCCGCGCTTCAGGCCCTTGCGCTCGCTTGCCGACCGGCGCGCGGGCAGCCCGCGGTAGTCGGCCAGCTCCAGCGCCCTGTCGAGGCAGGCACCGTAGTCGCCGGCGTCGTACGTCATGATGACGGGCGTCTGGTGCGGAAACGACTGGATGAAGTTCTTGCGGCGGAACTCGGCCCGGTCATGGCCGGTCTGGCGGGCGGCAACCTCCACCAGGCGCTCGACCACGAACGTGGCCTCGGGCCGGCCGGCGCCGCGATAGGCATCGACCGGTGCGGTGTTGGTGTAGACGCCGTCCACCTCGCAGTAGATGGCCGGGATATTGTACTGGCCGGAGAGCAGCGGTGCGTAGAGGTAGGTCGGCACCGAGGAGGCGAAGGTCGAGAGATAGGCGCCGAGGTTGGCCTTGGTCTTCACCCGCATGGCCAGGATCTTGCCGTCGCCGTCCACGGCCAGTTCGGCGGTGGTGATGTGGTCGCGGCCGTGGGCGTCGGCGAGGAAGGATTCCCAGCGCTCCGCGGTCCACTTAATGGGACGGCCCAGCTTCTTGGCGGCCCAGATGCAGGCCGTCTCCTCGGCGTAGAGGAAGATCTTGGAGCCGAAACCGCCGCCCACGTCGGGCGCGATCACGCGCAGCTTGTGCTCCGGCGCGATGCCGATGAAGGCCGACAGGCACAGCCGGATCACGTGCGGGTTCTGGCTCGTCGTGTAGAGCGTGAAGCTGTCCTGCCCGGAGTCGTATTCGGCGATCGCCGCGCGCGGCTCGATGGCGTTGGGGATGAGGCGGTTGTTGGCGAGGTCGATCTTGGTGACGTGGCGGGCCTGGGCGAATGCCGCCTCCACGGCGGCCTTGTCGCCCAGGTGCCACTGATAGACGGTGTTGTTGGGGGCATCGGCCTGCACCTGAGCCTGGCCGGGACCCTGCGCCTTGTTGAGGTCGGCCACCGCCGGCAGTACCTCGTACTCGACCGAGACGGCCTCGGCGGCGTCCTTGGCCTGGGCCAGGGTCTCCGCCACCACCAGGGCCACGTGGTCGCCGACGTAGCGCACCTTGCCCAGCGCCAGCACCGGGTGCGTGCCGGCCTTCATGGGCGAGCCGTCCTTGGAGGTGATCATCCAGCCGCAGAACAGGGCGCCCACCTTGTCCCTGGCGATGTCCTCCCCGGTGAACACGGCGAGGCAGCCCGGCTTCCTCAACGCGGCGGCAGTCTCGATCCGCTTGATGTTGGCGTGCGCGTGCGGCGAGCGCACGAACGCGGCGTAGGTCTGGCCCGGGCGGTTGATGTCGTCGGTGTACTGGCCCTTGCCGGTGATGAACCTGTGGTCTTCCTTGCGCCGCACTGGCGCCCCGATGCCGGTTGTGCTGGCTGTTGCACTCATGGGTGTTCCTCCCGCTGAGCTTATTGTGCAAGTATCCGGACTGTTGAACGACGGACCGCCTTGGCTCGGGCGGAGCGCACCCCTACTCGGCCGCCTGCCGCATCCCACCCATGGCGGCGGCGCCGGCCTTCACGGCGGCGACGATGTTGTGATAGCCGGTGCAGCGGCACAGGTTCCCTTCCAACTCGTGGCGAATGGTGGCCTCGTCGAGCTGCGGGCCCTTGCGCTTGGCGATGTCCACCGCTGCCATGATCATGCCGGGGGTGCAGAAGCCGCACTGCAGGCCGTGGTGCTCGCGGAAGGCTTCCTGCATCGGGTGCAGCTGCCCGCCCTGGGCCAGGCCCTCGATGGTGGTGACGCTCGCGCCCTCGCATGACGCCGCGAGCGCAGTGCAGGACTTCACGGCCCGGCCGTCGAGGTGCACCACGCAGGCGCCGCACTGGCTGGTGTCGCAGCCCACGTGCGTGCCGGTAAGGCGCAGGTGCTCGCGCAGGTAGTGGACGAGCAGCGTGCGCGGATCGACATCGGCGCTCGCCGCCTTGCCGTTGACTGTCATCGCTACGCGGACGAGGCCCGCCGCCGGCCCCCCGTGCGCGGACGCCGCAGTCTCGGACTGGCTCTTGCTGCGGAAGAACATGCGTTGCCTCCTCCTCTAGGTCCCGCCGGCTCGGCTGCGCTCGATTGGCTTGGATTATTTCTCGTTCCACGATTACGCCACGCGCGCGCTTCGCGCAAGAATGGGGTGAGACCCTGCGGGTCTGACCCGGAGCACGCGCTCAAGAGAGCGAGCGGTTCAAGCTCCGCTCCTGGTGGGGACAGTGTGCTTTCAGAACGAGGCTGCAGCCACGGGGTCAGACCCGCAGGGCCCGCAGGGTCTGACCCCTTCACGCCGCCTCCCCTAGATACACCCGCACCACTCCGGGGTCGGCGAGGGCCTCCTCCGGCGTTCCCGCGGCGATGACGCGGCCGGCGCTCAGCACCACCACGTGGCCGCACAGGGAGCGGATGGCGTGCATGACGTGCTCCACCATGACGATCGTGAGGCCGTCGGCGTTGAGGGAGCGGACGAGGGCGATGCCGGCTTCGAGCTCGGTGGGGTTGAGACCCGCGAGCCATTCGTCGAGCAGCAGCAGCTCGGGCGCGCAGGCGAGCGCGCGGGCGAGTTCGATGCGCTTGTGGTCGAAGTAGGTGAGCGCGCCGGCACGGGCGCCGCGGGCGGCGGCGAAGCCCACACGGTCGAGCAGGCGGTCGGCCTCCGCGCGGGCGGCGGCGATACGCAACCGGCGCCGGCCGTGCATGGCGGCGACGGCGACGTTGTCGCGGGCGTCGAGCGCGTCGGGGATGCGGGCGAGTTGGAAGGTGCCGGCGATGCCGGCGCGGCACACGGCCTCGGGCGTGCGGCCGGTGATGGGGGTGCCGTCAAGGCGCACCTCGCCGGCCATTGGGGCGAGGCGGCCGGAGACGAGGGCGAGCAGCGTGCTCTTGCCCGAGCCGTTGGGGCCGACGAGGCCCAGCACCTCGCCGCGCTCCACCGTCAGGCTGACGCCATCGACGGCGGCGAGCCCGCCGAAGTGCCGCGTGAGGTCGCGCACCTCCAGCATTGGCTGTGCGCGGCCGGCGATCATGGGGCGCCCTTCTGCGCGGGGATCTCGTGCGGTCCATGCGGTGCCTCGGGGTGGACTGCCGCGCGGTCGAGGCCGTTGCCGGTTGCGTGCGGTCTCGGCGGCGGGAGCGCCGCGGCGGGGCTGGCTTCCGCACCGCGCAGGCGCCGGGCCAGCGCTTCGAGGAGGTCGGCGAGGCTTGCGGCGGCAAGCGCTGCCTTGGGCGCCTGCCTCTGCCCCTGGCGGGCTCCGCCGGCGCGTGCGGAAGCCAGCGCCGCGCCGCCGGACCTAACCAGGCCGAGGATGCCGCTGGGAATGAAGAACACCACGCCGAGCAGGATCAGGCCCAGGAGCACGCTGAAGTGGCTGGAGTAGGCGATGGAGAGGTAGTCCTTGACGAGCAGCAGCGGCACCACGCCCAGCATCGGCCCCCACACCGACGTGGCCCCGCCGAGG
>DATBKR010000551.1:0-7202 GCA_036555805.1 Hyphomicrobiaceae bacterium
CGGCATTTCGCTCCACAACTGCATGCTGCCGCACGGGCCAGACAAGACCGCCTACGACCAAGCCACCAAGGTCGAGCTGAAGCCGGTCAAGCTCGCCAACACGCTGGCCTTCATGTTCGAGACCCGCTTCCCCCAGCACCTCACCGGGTTCGCCGCCGGGCTGGAGACGCTGCAGGAGGACTACGCGGATTGCTGGACCGGGCTGGAGCGGCAGTTCACCGGAAACCGGTGACGAGACGCGAATGGCGAATGGTGAGTGGCGAATGGGCTGCCCCCATTCGCGATTGATCATTCGCCATTCGCGCCAATGTCACCCGCGCCCCTCGAAGGGCATCTTGGTGGCCTTGATATTCATGAACAGGACGTTGGCGTCCAGCGGGAGGCTCGCCATGTAGCGGATGGCCGAGCCGCAGTGCGCCACGTCCATCACCGGCTCCGGCTTGATCTCGCCGCTGGCCTGCGGCACGCCCGCCTTCATGCGCCCGCCCAGCGCGGTGTCGGCGTTGCCGATGTCGAGCTGACCGCAGGCGATGTCGTGCTTGCGGCCATCGAGCGCGATGCACTTGGTGAGGCCGGTGACGGCATGCTTGGTGGCCGTGTAGGGCACCGAGTTGGGCCGCGGCGCGTAAGCCGAAATGGAACCGTTGTTGACGATGCGCCCGCCCCTCGGGCTCTGCGACTTCATGATGCGGATGGCCTCCTGCGCGCACAGGAACGAGCCCGTCAGGTTCACGTTCACCACCGCCATCCACTGCGCGTAGGCGAGGTCCTCCATCGCCACGGGCGGGGCGCCCATGCCGGCGTTGTTGAAGAGGAAGTCGAGGCGGCCGCCGAAGGCCTTTTGTACCTCGGCGAACAGGCGCTTCACGTCGTCGGGCTTGCCCACGTCGGCCGGGATGGCCGCCATCCTGCCGCCGCCGGACTTGGCCATGGCAACGGTCTTGTCGAGCTCCTCCTTGCGCCGGCCGGTAATGGCCACGTTCCAGCCATCGCCCTGCAGCGCCAGCGCCGCCGCTTGGCCGATCCCCGTGCCGCCGCCCGTGATCAGCGCCACCTTGCCCTGAGCCATCCTCGCTCTCCTCTTGGCTTCGATCGATGCTGGCGGCAGCCTAGCCCCATCCGCCGAGCCGATGCTAGAGCGCTTTCCGCTCGATACGAATCGGAACGGTGGACGTGCTGCACGAGTAGGGGCGGCCAATGGCGCGCCGTCCCATTGCGTCATCCCGGCGCCGCTTGCGAGCGAAGCGAGCAAGCGGGAATCGGTCGGGACCCATGCACCTGTCACCTTGCTCTCGGAGCGGACAATACGTGCGACCGTGCGGCGCGACACCGGAACGAACGCAAGAGTTTGCTCGGAGGTGCATGGGTCCCGGCCTTTGCCCGCTCGGGTCTTTCAGGCCCTCGCGGCGCCGGGATGACGTTGGTGGAGGTGGCGGCGGCGCGCACACAACAGCGCTCCGATTGCGCCGTCCGGCCACCGCGCGCCGAGCTCGATCCACGCCAAGCGGAAAATGCTCTAGGCCACATCTGGGAATCGTCTGTCAACATTGCGCCTGCGGAAAGGAGCACTGCGGGGCGCGAAAGCGCCAAGCCCGGCGATGGCCCCAAGGCGGCGCTGAAGCACGCACACAGGATCGTGAAGCGTGGGCGGTTGACATCCGCCGCGGTGCGCAGCAACACTTAACCACATGGTTTACTTTAGTGGCACCCAGCTCGATCTCGCCTTTGCCGCGCTCGCAGACCCCACGCGGCGCGCGATCGTCGATCGGCTGGCGGACGAGCCGGAGCTTTCGGTGTCGGAGATCGCCGCACCGTTTCCGGTCTCGCTGCCGGCGGTCATGAAGCACCTGGACGTGCTGGCGCGCGCGCACCTGATCGAGCGCCACAAGACGGGCCGCACGGTGCGCTGCCATCTGCAGCCGGGGCCCATGGAGGCCGCCATGCATTGGTTGGCTCGCTACGAGCGGTTCTGGACCGAGCAGCTCGATCGTCTCGCCGCCTTCGTCGAGGAGGACCCATGCTTACCAAGCCAAGCCTCACCCTCAAACGCCGCATCAAAGCCGCGCCGGCGCAAGTCTTCAGCGCGTGGACGGACCCGGAAAGAATAGTGCGCTGGTTCGGGCCAGGCACCACGGTCGCCGGCTCGGTGCGGGCCCAGGTCGATGTGCGCCCCGGCGGGCGCTACCGGATGAATTTCCAGACAGCGGACGGAGAGCACCACCGGGTGAGCGGTGTGTACCGCGAGGTGGTGCCCGACACCCGCCTGGTCTTCACATGGGCCTGGCAGTCGACACCGGAGCGCGAGTCGCTCGTCACCGTCACCCTCGCCCGGGATGGCGACGGCACCCTGCTGACGCTGCACCACGAGCAGTTCTTCGACCAGGCGGCGCGCGACGGCCACGAGCGCGGCTGGACCGGCACGCTCGACAAGCTGGAGCGGCTGTTCGCGTGACTGGGGTCAGACCCCTCGCGCAAGCGCGCAATTGGACAATCGAGGTTGGAGGCGAGGGGTCTGACCCCTCACGAAGAGGAGATCGAGCATGACCCAGGCAGCAACCCTGCGCCGCCCGAAGGGCGCGGCGAAGAAAGGGCCAGTCAAGAGCGCCGCGAAGCAGCCGCGGCCCTGGTCGCACGGCCATTTCTACTGGAACGAGCTGAGGACGCGCAACGCGGAGCGGGCCAAAGCGTTCTACGCCGAGACCATCGGCTGGAGCTTCGAAGCCTCCTCCACGCCGGACGGCGCCACCTACTGGGTCGCAACGCTGGGCGGCAAGCCGGTGGCCGGGCTGTTCCCGCTCGCCTCCCCGCGGTTCGACGGCGTGCCGGAGAGCTGGATGTCGTTCCTCGCCGTTGACGACGTGGACGCGCGCGTCGCCAGGGCGCTCGAGGCGGGCGCCAAGCTCGTCATGCCGGTGTTCGACGTGCCCGGCGTCGGCCGCATTGCCATGCTGCAGGAGCCGAGCGGCGCCGGCGTCGGCTGGATCACGCCCGTCGGACCGCAGGCAGCCAAGGGAGGCGGAAGATGATCACGATTTCTGCATTCCGATGGGTTCCGGATTTCGCCCAGGGCCTGGTGCGCGACTTGCGGGCGCGCTGGGCGCTGGAGGAGGCCGGTCTGCTCTACAGGACGCGCCTGCTCGGTCAGGACGATCAGGACAAGCCGGACTACCGCGCCCTGCAGCCCTTCGGCCAGGTGCCCATCCTCCAGGAAGACGGCTTCGCGCTCTTCGAGTCGGGAGCCATCGTGCTCTACGTCGGGGAGCGAAGCGAAGCCCTGCTGCCGAAGGACCCGCGGGCCCGCGCGCGGGCGACGCAATGGCTGATCGCCGCGCTCAATTCCATTGAGCCCTACGTCCTGGAAGTGGCCCGGATCGATATCTTCTACGCGGATCAGGAGTGGGCGAAGCTGCGGCGCCCGGGAGCCGTGGAGTTCGTGCAGAGGCGTCTCGCCGCGCTCTCCAAGTCGCTCGGCGACAAGCCTTATCTCGACGGCGAACGCTTCACAGCGGGCGACCTGATGATGACCACGGTGCTCCGCGTCCTCAAGCACACGGACATCGTGACCCGAGACGGCCGGCTGGCCGCGTATGTCGAGCGCTGCACGGCCAGATCGGCCTTCAGGCGCGCGTTCGATGCGCAGATGGCCGACTTCAAGCTGGCCGCATGAGCCGGCATGCTGCCACGCACGAACTCAACTCAGGAGGATCGGATGCCACTCGCCGCCCAGAAGATCACACCCTGTCTGTGGTTCGACTCCGAGGCCGCGGAGGCCGCGAACTTCTACGTCGCGATCTTCAAGAACTCCCGGATCGGAAGCGTCAACCGCTACGGGAAGGAGGGCCGTGACGTGCACGGCAAGCCCGCCGGTTCCGTGATGTCCGTGGAGTTCGAGATCGAAGGTCAGAAGTTCGTGGGCCTCAACGGCGGCCCGCAGTTCAAGTTCACCGAGGCGGTCTCGTTCCAGATCCACTGCGAAACGCAGGCCGAGATCGACCACTACTGGAACAGGCTCACCCAGGGCGGCAAGGAGGTGGCTTGCGGCTGGCTCAAGGACAAGTTCGGCCTGTCCTGGCAGGTGGTGCCCACGCAGCTGTTCGAGATGCTGTCGGACAAGGACGCTGCCAAGACCGAGCGCGTCACCAAGGCGTTCCTCAAGATGAAAAAGTTCGATATCGCGGCTCTGCGGCGGGCGTTCGAAGGACGCGAATGACGATCGCAGTCTGCGTGGAGTAGGACGCTCGTGCGATGCCGAGGCTCGTTCTCACGGGCTCCATTCGCCAGCAGGCCGGCGGGCGCGCGGCCGTTACGGTAAGCGGCGGCACGGTGCGGGCGGCGATTGCCGCGCTCGAGGAGGCATATCCGGCGCTGCGCGGCTGGGTGGTCGACGAGCGCGGTGCGCTGCGGCGCCATGTGAAGCTCTTCCGTTGCGGCGCGTCGGTGCCGCTCGATACAGCCGTCGATGCCGACGAAGAGATCCACATCGTCGCGGCAATCTCTGGAGGTTGACACATGACCGAACTGCTTGTCGGCACCAGGAAGGGCCTTGTGGTCCTGCGCGGCCAGCGCGGCGCAACGTTCGAGGTGGTCGCGCGCGCCTTTCCCGGCGAGATCGTGGAGTTCGCAACGCGCGACCCCAGGACCGGGCGCTACTTCGCGGGCGTCACGCACGGCCAGTTCGGGCCGCATCTGTTCTACAGCGACGATCCGGCGGGCAAGTGGGAGCAGGCCGAAGGCCCGGCATTCCCGCCGGGGGCCGACGCCGCGGTGGAGCGCGTCTGGGTGGTGCAGCCCGGTGCCGCGGACGGCGAGCTGTGGTGCGGCGTGGCGCCGGCGGCGCTGTTCCGCAGCGGCGACAGCGGCAAGAGCTGGAGCCTGGTGCAGGGGCTGTGGAACGTGCCCGAGCGCGTGCATTGGGAAGGCGGAGCCGGCGGGCTGTGCCTGCACTCGATCTGTCCGTGGCCCGATGACCCGAGCCGGCTCGCCGTCGGCATCTCGTCCGCGGGCGTGTGGCTCACGGACGATGGCGGCAACAGCTGGCGCCGCAGCGTCGAGGGCCTCGTGCCCCGGTATCTGCCGGAGGAGGCGCGCAAGGACACGCACGCCTACTGCGTGCACAACATGCACCGGGCGCCGCGGCAGCCGGCGACGCTCTACATGCAGTTCCACGGCGGCATCTACCGCTCCGATGACGCCGGCGCGAGCTGGATCGACATCGGCACGGACCGCGGGCTGCCCTCCGACTTCGGGTTCCCGCTGGCCATCGACCCCGGCGACCCCGACCGCGCGTTCGTCATCCCGCTGGCGGCCGATGCCGACCGGGTGACGCCGGGCGGCCGGGTGCGCGTCTACGAGACGCGCGACCGCGGCGCCAGCTGGCACGCCCTGGACAGCGGTCTGCCGCAAACGCAGGCGTACCTGACCGTGCTGCGCCAGGCCTTCTGCGCGGACGGCGGCAAGCCGCTCGGCCTCTACTTCGGCGCCCAGAGCGGCGAGGTGTTCGGATCCGCAGACGGCGGCCGGACCTGGGCCACGATTGCCGCCCGGCTTCCGCCGGTTTTGTCGCTACGATGCGCGTGATGCGCCAACCAAGAAAGGAGCAGTGATATGCCCCGATATGTAGATGGGTTCGTCGTTCCGGTCCCCAAGAAGAACCTCGATGCCTACCGCCGCATGGCGCAGAAGGCGGGCCAGATCTGGCGAGAGCACGGTGCGCTCGAGTTCCGCGAGTGCGTGGCCGAGGACGTGAAGATCGGCAAGCTCACGTCGTTCCCGCAGAGCGTCAAGCGCAAGCCCGGCGAGACCGTGGTGTTCTCCTGGATCGTGTTCAAGTCGCGCGCCGACCGCGACCGCATCAACGCCAAGGTGATGAAGGACCCCCGCCTCGCCGAGATGATGGAGGGCAAGGACATGCCGTTCGACGGCAAGCGCATGATCTACGGCGGCTTCGAGATGCTGGTGGAGGCGTAGGGCGGATTAGCGGCGCGAAGCGCCCGCGTAATCCGCCACTGCACCCCAGTCGGCGGATTACGGGCTTCGCCCTAATCCGCCCTACGCCAATCCGCCCTCCGCCAATCTCCCTTACACAACCGAGGAGAGCGCGATGAAGCTCTATTGCTTTCCGCCTTCGCCCAACACATGGAAAGTTCGGGCGGCGGCCCACTACCTGGGCGTTCCGCTGGAGCTGGAGATCGTCGACCTGACCAAGGGGCAGCAGCGGGCCGAGGACTACCTGGCGCTCAATCCCTCCGGGCGCACGCCGGTGCTGGTCGATGGCGACTTCAAGCTCTGGGAGTCGAACGCCATCATGCAGTACCTGGGCGCTAAGGCGGGAACTCCTCTGTGGCCCGAAGATGCCCGCACGCGCGCCGACATCGCGCGCTGGCAGAGCTGGCAGCTCGCCCATTGGCAGCCGACCATCGTGCCGTTCGTCGCCGAGAACGTCATCAAGGCACAGGTCCTCAAGGCGGGGGAACCCGATCGGGCGGTCATCGCCAAGGCGACCGAGGGCTTCCACAGGGAGGCGCCGGCGCTCGACGCGCATCTCGCGCGGCACGAATACCTGGTCGGCGAGGCGCTGACGCTGGCGGACTTCGCCGTTGCAGCTCCGCTGTTCCTTGCCGAGCGGGCCAAGGTGCCGGTCGAGAAGTACGGCAACATAAGGCGCTGGTTCTCGCAGCAGGCGGCGCTCCCCGCCTGGCGCGAGACGGCTCCGAAGTTCTGAGCGTTACTGCGCTGCGCTGCATCCTGCCGGGAGCGCCCCTGCAGCCGGGCTCACGCGCTGTCCTGTCGTAGGTTGGGTCGAGCGGAGCGAGACCCAACTCCCCATGTTGGGTCTCGCTATCGCTCGACCCAACCTACCACGCTCGCAATCTCACCGCGTCGGGACGGGCTTTTCGCCGCGGTAGTCGTAGAAGCCGCGCTTGGTCTTGCGGCCGAGCCAGCCGGCCTCGACGTACTTCACCAGTAGCGGGCAGGGGCGGTACTTGGAATCGGCCAGCCCCTCGTACAGCACCTGCATCACCGAGAGGCAGGTGTCGAGCCCGATGAAGTCGGCAAGCTCCAGCGGCCCCATGGGGTGGTTGGCGCCGAGCCGCATGGCCTTGTCGATGGACTCCACGGTGCCCACGCCCTCGTAGAGGGTATAGACCGCCTCGTTGATCATCGGCAGCAGGATGCGGTTGACGATGAAGGCCGGGAAGTCC
>DATBKR010000552.1:0-1916 GCA_036555805.1 Hyphomicrobiaceae bacterium
TCAGGTCGCTCAGCACGTCCGGATCGGCGTTCTCCTGGATCGTCAGGGACGCCGAGGTGTGGCGGATGAAGAGCGTGAGCAGTCCGTCGCGGGCGCCGATGGTGGCGAGCCACGCGGCCACCTGCGCCGTCACATCGGTGAAGCCGGGCCCGTTGGTCTCGACCCTGATCAGATGGTGGGCTTGTCGCAGCACGAGCAACTCCTGCACCGGTCGATCGGCCTCATACAACGCTACAGGCAGTGAGCACGCCAGCCGGCCGCCACGCAAGGCCGCCACGCCGGCGTTGCCAAAGCAGGCTAACCCATTGTGATGTGGATAAGAATTAACCAAAGCTTTACAAGCTGAATGCCATTCTCAGTGCCGTTCCTGCGCCGGTACTCGCGGGCGCGCACGACCCTCGCGTGCGAGCCCAGGCGTGTGACCGGGGATTGCCTGATCTCCGGGCTGCCAGCCGACGCGCCTGGCGTTCGTCATCGCATGCGCGACCACCAGCGGACTACTCATGCCGTCTTCCGAATACGCAGAGACCCGTCCGGATCACGCGCCACGCGCCAGCAGGAGCGGCGGCGCGGCGGCGGGCGGCGTGCGCGCCGACACGCCTTGGGCGCAGGTCCACGCGTTCGGAGCGGGCGAGCCTTGGGACGCGGTGTCCGCCGAGGCCCTGACCCGTCTCTACGAGTCGGAAGAGGGAAACCTCGCAAGGCCGGGGGCGCGCGACCGCGGGCAGCGCGCGCTGGCAAGAGCGACAAAGAACCGCGCCGGGAACCGCGCCCCCGGCCCCGAGCGCGAGGCAGAGCCCGTCGACAAGACATGGCTGGAGGCCCATCTCTCCGGCCTCGCCAAGCGTCTGCAGGACTCGCTGGGCCAAGCCAACTCGGAGCGGTCGTTCGGCGTGCTGAACGAGCGCCTCGATGTCATCGAGCAGCGCTTCGGCGCGGCGCTGGGTCGCGTCGCCCAGCGCATCGATCTCGACGGCCTCAAGTCCATCGAGAGCGACGTGATGGAACTCGCCGCCCAGCTCGATCGGGCGCGGAGCCGTCTCGACCAGATCGGCGCTATCGACGACGAGGTGCACACCCTGGCCCGACGGCTCGACGAGGTGGGCGAGCAGCGCGCCGCCGCCCTGGAGAAGCTGCTGCGGGACTGCATCGCCGAGTGGCGCGAGGGCGAACAGCGCACCGCCAATGCGCTGCACAACCTGGAGGAGGTCATCAACCGCCTGGGCGACAGCGTGGACGCCATGGAGGCCTCGAAGCCGGCGCCCGATCTGAGCGTGCCCGCGCTCGCGGGCCCCGACCTGGAGCGGACTGCCGACGAAGGCCGCCCCCTCTCGCGGCTGCCCGCGGGAGGTGAGTGGACGCCGGCGCCACACTTCTACCACGCCATGCTGGATGCGGCCGACTACGCGCCGACCCCGGCTGCGGACGAGCCGCGGGCGTCGTCGCGCGATTTGGCTGAGACCGCTCAAGACCGCGCAGCGCTGCCGGCCGCAGTCGTGGAATGGTCGGCGCGGCAGGAGCTGGACCGGCCGCAAGGCGGAGCGCCGAACCGCGTCGGTCGGCAGATCGCAGCCCTGCGCATGAAGCTGCGCCAGCCGCCTGTCTCGGCCTTCGGCGACGAGCCCCCCGAGGTGCCGCCGGCGGCAGCTGACGGGCTGGCCGCCGACGCCTTCAGGCGCACCAGCCTCAGCCTCCTGCTGATGGCTGGCGCGGTCATCCTGGCCGGCAGCACGTATTTCCTCTATCAGGCCCTTGCCGGTTCTGCGCCGCCCGTGCGGCCCGCCTTCATCGCCCCCGGCGCGCCCTCCGCCGCCGGCAAGCCGGACATGCCCGGTCCGAACGGCCGGCGCCTGCCGGCCGAGGGCGCAAGCTGAAGCGCCCGCGCCCGCATCCAGCCCCAATCCTCAACGCGCCGG
>DATBKR010000553.1:0-6251 GCA_036555805.1 Hyphomicrobiaceae bacterium
GAACCACCAGTGGCGCTTCTTCTCGATCTGGTCGGTGAAGGTGAGCTGCACCACGGTTCGGCCGCGCTCGAAGGCCTCCGGTCTGGCGCCGCGTTCGAGCGCCCACAGCAGCAGGCCGAGGTCGATCTCGTGCCGGGCCAGTTCGCGGCGCGACCACTTCTGCCCCCACTCGCCGAGGGCGAGCACGAGCGGCGTCAGATCCTCGCCGGCGGGCGTGAGGTGGTAGGTCCAGCTCCGGCCGCTCGCCGATTTCCGGCGCTCAACGATCCCCTCCTTTTCCAGCTGCTTCAGTCTGTGGGAAAGCAGCGTGGGCGAGGCAAGGGGCACGCCCCGCTGCAACTCGGCGAAGCGAGTGGCGCCGAATGCCAGATCGCGCAGGATCAGCGGCGTCCACCGCTCGCAGAAGACCTCGGCTGCCTTGGCCACGGGACAGAACTGGCCATAGGACTTCATCGCATCCTCCGCTGTGGCAGCGAAGATTACTCCTCTCGTGGACAATGAATACTACAGATTCAGGAGCAGATTTCGAGGGTCGAAAACGCTCTGATGGCGGCCCCTTCAACTGAAGCTTCGGGCAGGAGGATCGTGAACATGCCGGCCGCCGAACACGCCGTTCTGCCTCACCACCGGGAAGCCGCGGCCATGTGGGGCCGGGGCGGCGCACACTACGACGATGTGAGCTTTGCCATCTCCGATGCCCTCACCCATGCCGCCCAGAGGCTCGATGCCCGCGCTGGCGAGCGCGTCCTGGACGTCGCGACCGGAACCGGCTGGTCCGCCCGCAACGTGGCGCGCACCGGCGCGGAGGTGACCGCGGTGGACATCTCCGAAGACCTGCTGACTGCGGCCCGCGACCTCTCCAGGCACATCATGCCGGCGATCGAGTTCCGCCTGGCCGATGCAGAGCGGCTGCCGTTCGGCGACGGCGCCTTCGGCGGCGTGATCTCAACCTTCGGCGTCATGTTCGCCGCCGATCAGGAGCGGGCAGCCGCCGAGCTGGCACGCGTCTGCCGTTCGGGGGGGCGGCTGGCGCTGGCAGCCTGGGCACCGGACGGGGCCGTCGCGGAGTTCTTCCGCATCATCGCCCAGCACAGCGGCGCACCGCCGGCGCCGTCGTCGCCGCTGGCCTGGGGGGAGCCGACGCGCGTGGAGAAGCTGCTTGGGAAGAGCTTCGACCTCAAGTTCGAGCGAGGCGTCACCAATGCCTACCACGGCAGCACCCAGGATATCTGGGATTGGTATGCGCGCGGCTTTGGACCGTTGCGTCAGCTCGCTGAGAGCCTCCCTGCGGATCGCGTGGAGGCGCTGAAGCGCGATATCGACGCTTATCACGGTCACTACGCCGTGCCGGCAGGGCTGCACGTGAAACGCGAATATCTGCTCATCATCGGCCGCCGCCGGTGAGTGCGGGTTGAACTGCAGCACCGGGCCACGGCGGCCGGGCGCGCGGTGCTCGCTCAGACATCGGCCACAGCCGGATGGCTCGCCGGTTCGTCTAGGTCTGCGTGCCACGCATCGTAGCCGTAGAGCCAGGCGGTGTCCGAGGTGCCTTCCCGCATCCAGGTGTTGGCGCTGGAGATGGCCTGGACAACCGAGGTGCGCGGCTTGCGGTGCGCCTCGTAGCGCCGGAAGGCGCCCTCGATGTCCTCGCCCTCGACTTCGGCCAGGCAGCGGGCGAGCACGGCCGCGTCCTCGATGGCGGTGGCACCGCCCTGGGCCATGTAGGGCGTCATGGGGTGCGCCGCGTCGCCCAGCAGGACGGCGCGGCCCTGGCTCCAGCGCGGCAGCGGCTCCCGCTCCAGGATCGCCCACTTGTGGCAGTCGGGACAGGCATCGAGCACCGCGCGCACGTCGCGGTGGAAGCCCTCGTAGGCCGCGCGCAGTTCGCGCACATCGCCCTTGGCCGACCAGGACTCGCGCGTGAGCCATTCGGCGGGCTCGGGCACGCTGGTGACGAAGTAGACCTCGCTGCGCGCCGGGTTGGTGTGGTAGATGACGATGTGGCGATCGACGCCCCACCACTTGGTGCGCGAGGGCCCGATGTCGTGCCCGTTCATGAGTGCGGCCGGGAAGACGGCGCGGTAGGCGATGCGGCCCCTGTGGATGGGCGCGTCCGGGCCGGCGACGATGTCGCGCACCATGGAGTGCACGCCATCGGCGCCGATGACGGCGTCTGCGCCGGCGCGGCTGCCGTCGGCAAAGGTGAGCGTCACCGAGCCGGCCGTCTCGTCGAGGCCGACCAGCCTGCACCCAAGGCGGACGGTGCCGGGCGGCAGAGCCGAGAGCAGCGCCTCGTGCAGGTCCGCCCGGTGCATGCAGAGATACGGGGCCCCATAGAGGCTCTCCGGCATCGGCAGCTCGCGGGTCACCTCGCCCGTGTCCCAGACCCGGTTCAGGTGCGAGTGGGGCGCGAACGAGATGCGGCGCAGCCGGCCGTCGATGCCGATCCGGCGCAGCACCTGCATCGAGTTGGGCATCATCTGGATGCCGGCGCCGATGCGGGCGAAGCGCTCCGCCTGCTCGTAGATGCGCGCCTCCATGCCGAACCGGCGCAGGGTCGCGGCCACGGCAAGGCCGCCAATGCCGGCGCCGACGACGGCAATCGAAAGGGGTTTTGGCATGGGGTGCTCGGGCAGGTGCTCCCTCGGCCGGGCGTGGACGATGTTGGCCGCCGATCGAGGGGTATTGAAGGACGCCGCGCCGTCCTTCGCAAGTGTCGCGCGACAGCTCAGGAGCCGAGCGCGCCCGGATGCAGCTCCGCGTCGTCACGCTCGCTGGTCATGGTGGTGCCGCGCCAGCTCAAGGACTTGCCGAGCCACGCCTGGGTGAGCAGGACCGGCAGCAGCAGTTCGCGCAGCATCCACAGCCAGGGCGAGCGCCACGACAGGTGCCAGCCCACGGCCGCCGCAAGCCATGCCTCCGCCGCCAGCCAGACCCCGACGTAGGCGGCGCCGACGGCCAGCACATCGGTGCCGTCCATGTCAAGCGCCCACCCGGCGAACAGGAAGCACGCGAGCGGCGCCGCCAGGCCGGAGAGGATCTCGAGGGCAAAAAAGCCGGGGAACGTGGCCCGCCGCAGCCGCGCCCAGCGCACCTGCCGCGACCAGACCTGCGCTGCGGTGCGCGGTCCCAGGGGCTGCGGGAACGCCCCGTCGGCGAGGCGCACGCGCAGGCCTAGCCCGCGCACGACCCTGGTGGCGGCGGCGTCCTCGGCCGGCTCGCGCGCCAGCGCCAGGATGCCGCCGGCGGATTCGAGGTCGCTGCGGCGCCAGAGCATGTTCTTGCCCTGGGCGAAGCCGATCCCGAGCGAATCGGCCGCGTACTGCCAGCGCGCCTGGTAGGTATTGAGGTAAGCGCATTCGACCTCGGCCCACAGGCTGTCGGGTTGCTCGCCGATGGGCGGGGCGCTGACGAGGCCAGTGTCGGCGCGCCACGACGACAGCAGGCGCTGCAGGTAGTCGGGCGGCATCGCCACGTTGCTGTCTGCGATCGCGATCCACTCGTGCGCGGCGTTGCGCCAGCCCTTCAGAACGTTGTTCAGCTTCGGGTTCTGGGACGGGCAGTCGTCACCGATGAGAAGGCGGGAATTGACGTGCGGGTACTCGCCGATCAGGTGCTCCACCAGCGGCACGACGGGATCGTCGGCCGAGGCGCTGCAGAACAGGATCTCGTAGCGCGGGTAGTCGAGATCGAAGGTGGAGCGCAGCGTCCGCTCCTCGTAGGCGTCGACGCCGCACACCGGCCGGACGATGGTGACCGGTGGACCGTCGGCGATGGGCAGGCGCCGCGCCTGGGGCACGCGCAGGCGGCGCACGCAGACGAGCGTAGTGCCGATGTGGACGAGGAAGGCGAAGAGGACGAAGGCTCCAGCCAGATGAGCGATTGCGACCATTTGCCCTCCAGCTCAGGCGCGTGTCGAAACTCCGAATCCCTGCCAGAGTCGTGTTGCCGTCTTGTGACGGCTCGGGGACCCGCCGATCGCTTGCATCTGCGCCCCACGCAGTACCGGCCGCCACCCAAACCTAGAGGCTGCCGGCCGTTGTGCCTAGGGGCCAACCACCCCTAAACCGATTCGCTGCGCCTGAATGCGAACGCAATTGCCCCCGCCCCGGTTCAATCGGCCGGGGACCGCAGTGGGCGGTAAGGGTAGATCGGCGATCGAAGCAGCGGAGGGGCCGCAGGCGTGCCTGCCCTGCCTCGGCAGTACGGGTCGCAGCGGACTGGCGGAGGCCCGCCGTCACACCTGGCCGTACTGCGCGTAGTACTCGTCGGCGTAGTAGTCTCTGAGGTCCCCTTCGTACTTGCCCAGGGCCTTGAAATCGACCTTGTTGAGCACCACTCCCAGCAGGTTGTCCTGCACCACGGTGGCCTCCGTGAGCGCGAGGCCCGCCACGTCGGTCTTGGTGCGCGCCCACTCCACGACGACGACGTAGGCATCGACGAGCCCCGCGGTCAGCTGCACATCGATGATGGGGGCGATGGGCGAGAAATCGACGATCACGCAGTCGTACTGCTGGCGCAGCTTCTCGAAGAACGCCCGCAAGGTCGGGGAGGACAGGACGACGCTCGATTCGGCCGACCGCGACCGCATGATAGCGGGCAGGAACGCGAGATTGGTGGCGGCATCCGCCCAGAGGACGTCTTCGAGCCGGTTCTTGCCGGACATGACCTCCAAGAGGCCGCTCTCCGCGCCCGGCGCCAGCAGGGCAGAGAGGGCCGGATTGCGCAGGTCGCAGTCCACCAGGAGGGTGCGAATACCCGCCTGCGCCGAAAGCAGCGCGTAGCCGGTGGCGATGGTGGATTTGCCCTCCTTGGGGAGCGTCGAGGTGAAGCCGAGGACGCGGATCGATTTTTCGAGGCCGTTCAGCTCGGCGGCCGACTTGATGGAGCGCATGGCTTCGGCGAACCGCGACAGCGGCTGGTCGATCACCTCCCAGCTGAGGGTGGCATCGCGGGCGATGGTGCGCGGCGCCCGCCGCGCGGACGAGGGGCCGCCCTTGGGGCGCTCCCTGATGCCCGGCGCCAGCGCCAGGCAGCGCGCATCCAGTGCCTCCTCCAGCTGGGCCGGCGTACGGAAGGTCCGGTCCATGGTGGCACGCAGGACGCCGGCGGCGAAGCCGAGCATCACGCCGCCGATGGCCGACGCGCACAGGATGACCAACGTCTTGGGGCTGCTCGCGCCCGTGGGCATGGAGGCGCGCGTGATCAGGCGCGCGTCGGCGCCGGGGAACGACTGCTTCTGGACCAGCTCCATGTTGCGCTGGAGGATGGTCTTGTAGAGGCTGCGGAAGGTTTCCGCCGAGCTTTCGAGCTGGCGCAGCTCCGTGAGCGCCTGGTTGGTCGCCTGCGCCTGCGACACGGCGGCATTGACCGCCTTGTCGAGCTCGGTTTGCCGCTGCTTGGCGATCTCGTAGTCGCTCTTGTAGGTTTCGGCGATGTGCCGCATCTCGTCGTCGATCGACTTGCGGATCTCCTTGATTTGGCGCCTGAGATGCACCACGGCCAGGTGGTCCGAGCCGTGCTGGCGCGCCCAGTCCGCCTCGCGATTCACGAGGTCCAGATATTGCCCGCGCAGCTTGACGATGATGGGGTTGTTGAGCGTGTCGGAGACCGTGCCGACGGAGTCACCGTCGGGTGCATTGGTGTTGATGACGGCCTCGATGCGGTCGAGGCGGGCGCGCGTCTCGGCCGTCTTTTCGCGGGCCAGCACGAGCTGGCTGTTGAGCTGCGTCAGCTCCTGGTCGTTGACCAGCTTGCCGTCGGCGGAGACGATGTTGTTCTTATCCTTGAACTCGACCACCGCCTCGTCGGCGCGCAGGCTCTTGTCGCGCAGCTCCGCCATGCGCTCCTTCAGCCATGCGCCGGCCTCGCGGGCGGCCCGGTCCTTGAAGCGCTGCTGATCCTCGATGTAACAGTCGGCAAAAGCATTGGCGACCTGCGCGGCTCGCTCGGCCCTGAGCGAGGAGAAGTCGATCTGGACGACATAGCCGTCGCGCGCCAGCTTGAGACGGTCGAGCGCGTGCGCCATCGCTGCGCGGGTCAGGTCGGCCTCGGCAGGGGAGGCACTGAAGCGCAGCTTATTGAGCAGACCGCGCAGCCCCGCGGGCGGGCCGACGAACTCGGGGTCGGCTGCAAGGTTGAGCTTCTTCACCACGGCCTCGGCGACGGTCTCGGACCTGATGACCTGCATCTGGCCGTCCACGCCCACCACGTCCAGCGGCACCTCGTTGAGGATACCCCCGAGCTGCACC